>DASXMT010000221.1:0-14182 GCA_036495505.1 Acidimicrobiales bacterium
GAGGGGCTGGTGGCCGCCACCGTCGGCGTACTGCGTGACTGCGGCTACGAGCCGCGCACCGACGGGTGCGAGGTGACCATGGCCAACTGCCCCTTCCACGCCCTGGCCCAGGACTTCACCGACCTGGTCTGCGGCATGAACCTCGCGCTCATGCGTGGGCTCCTCGAGGGGCCGGACGAGAGCGTCCTCGAAGCTTGCCCCGACCCGGGGCCAGACCGGTGCTGTGTGCGGTTGCGAGCCGTCCAGTCCACAACCGCCTGAACGGCTGCCGCCGATAGGGGCGCTGCGCAGCCGTCAGGGAACCACGCAGATGGGCCGCCGGGCGTGGCGGATCAGGCGGGTGGTCACTGATCCTGCATACGCGTGTACGCGGGAGGCCGAGCGCCCAACGATGATGGCGTCGGCGTGAGACTCCTCGGCAATGCGCTCCAATTCAGTAGCCACGTCACCCGTGGCCCGTTGAAAAGAGGCCCGGACACCGAGATCAGCCAGACCGGCCATGACTTCTGGCTCGTCCACTTCAGCGTTCATCATCACCGGGATCGTCGACGGAGCCATGGCCGCCACGGCGGGAATGGTGGAGACGAAGGCGACGATGATCCAGGCCTCATTGCGTCGGGCGGTGCCGGCGGCGAAGGCCAAGGCGTCACGGCTGGGCGGGGACTCGTCATAGCCCACCACCAGGCCAATGATGCCGTCCTTGGCGATCTCGAAGTTGGTGCCGGCGGGGACCACGACCCGGTTTCAGTTCAGGCGGGACCGGACGGCAATCGCCCGGACCACCACCCGGTCGTGGGTTTCATCGTCGAAATCGTTGGCGATGGCCAACTCGTCGAGGAGGTCTGCTGCCTCGCGGAAACAACCGAGGTCGGCCAGTCCGCTGGCCAGGTTGGCCCGCTCGGCCACCGGCAGCTCGGGGATCACCATGCGAAGCTGCGTCACCCACAGCAGTGATCTGACGTCGGCCCGTCCCCGGTAGATGTGGTCGAGGTTGGCCAGCATCCGGGCCAGGATGGGCCGCCGCCCCGTGGGTGCCAGCATGGTCGGCACCAGGGTGACGTTCGGGCCGCCGATGGACTGGAGCAGACGCTGACAGGCGGCATGGTCGAGCCGTTGGCCGCCGGCGAAGGCGTCGATGAGCAGGTCGGGCGACTCCGTATCGCGCACGAGGAAGTGCCCGGGCATCCCCACGCCTTCGAAGGACAGCCCGCACCGCCGGGCGATCTCGATGAGGAGCACGGACAAGGAGATGGGGATACCCAGGCGGCGATCGAGCACCTGGTCCAGGAACGAGTTGCGAGGGTCGCCGTAGTGCTTGCGGTTGCCCCGCAGCCTCATGGTTTCGAACAGCAACCGACACACCCCGTCGGTGCTGGTCTCGTCGACACCGGAGGCCACGTCGTCAAGGCGCGCCATTTCTTTGGCCACGTCGAGCTGGGGGTTGGCGTGGGCGGCGATGAGCAGTGCGGCCTCATCGAGGGGGATGGCGGCGTCACGTCGCTCCAGGAGCTCCCGCCACCGGGTTGTCGCGTCCATCGCCCAAGCCTACGCGGCCACGAGCCGAGGTCGGCGCGCCGTGCCGCGACGGGAAGCGCGCCCACCTACCATGCGATCGATACAGCGAGGGGTTCATATGGACAAGGAAACAGGGAGGGGTTCCCCATGGACAAGGTGGTTCTCATCACCGGCGCCTCGGCCGGTATCGGGCGGGCGTGTGCCGACCGCCTTCAGCTCGGTGGGTGGACTGTGATCGGCGCCAGCCGCCGGGGTACGTCCGCCGGCGGGTGGACGCCCCTCGTCATGGACGTGGACGAGGACGCCTCAGTGACCGAGGGCGTGGCCCGCGTGCTCGATGAGCACGGCCGGCTGGACGCGGTGGTTGCCTGCGCCGGGTGGGGCTTGGCCGGCCCAGTGGAGCAAACCCCCATCGCCGAGGCCAAGGACCAGCTAGAGACCAACTTCTGGGGCGCGGTGCGGCTGGTGCAGGCTGCCCTTCCGGCCATGCGGGACCGCAGGAGCGGGCGGCTGGCGCTGATCAGCTCCATCGGCGGGACGATCGGCCTCCCCTTCCAGGCCTTCTACAGCGCATCCAAGTTCGCCATGGAGGGCTATGCCGAGGCATTGGCCTACGAGGTGGCCCCCTTTGGGCTCGACGTCACGCTGGTCGAGCCGGGCAACGTGCGGACGGACTTCACGTCCAGCCGCAAGGATGTGACGCCGCCCGAGGGGGGCGACCCGTACGCGGCCGCGGTGACCAAGGCCGTCGGGGTGATGGAGCGGGACGAGGCCAACGGGGTAGCACCGGAGGCGGCGGCAGTCGTCATCCAACGGGTCCTCGACGCCGCCCGTCCGCCCCGCCGGGTGTCGGTGGGCAAGTCCGGCGAGCGCATCGGGATCATGGCCAAGCGCCTGATGCCCTATCGGCTGTTCGAGAAGGCGGCCAAGGGCAGCCTGGGGATTTGAGGCAGGGGATTCGGTCGGCCTCCACAGCGCCGTTCCCCGGTCAGGCCGGGAGCCCTGGGGCGCTTCGACTGTCGTTGTAGATCTCGATGCTGGTGTCGACGACGCTGACCATGAGATCGGTTTCGTTCACGATGATGGTGTGGAGCTGACCCCGGTCGAGATCGTCGTGCACACGATGCTGCACGGGGCCGAGCCCCGAAGGCGGGGAGTCGGTGTCTGTCTCCACCGATCGAGCCAGTGCGGCAAGTGAGGTCTCGAACTGGTCTTGGAGATGAGCAAGGGTGACAGGGCGCTCCCGACCGCGCCCCTCTTGACCGTCCCCCTTCAGGTGATCCTCCTGACCGTGCCCCTTCAGGTGATCGAGGAGGGCCAGGGAGGCCATTCCGAAGCGATGCATCTGGGCCAGCATCCCCTCAGCTGCGGTCAGGGCCAGGGTGCCCTTGTCGGCGCCGCGGGGCTCATGGACCATACGCTCCACCGCGGCCTCGGCGTTTGAGCGGGACCGACGGGCGGTCGAGATCAGCTGGCCGAAGTCCTCGCCCGACCCGCCGGCGGGGTCGCTGAACGCAGCCAGGACCCGCTGGCCCAACCGACCCTCGGCCAGCAGGCAGGCGGACACCAAGCGGGGGACCTCGGTGGCCACCCAGGTGGGCCAGACCAGAAAGGCCACCACGGTCAGGCCCGCTCCGATGAGGTTGTCGGTGGCCCGGTTGAGTACCGCGGTCGTGGGCGGCAGGCCCAGGAAGGCTGCCAGGAACACGGTGAGGCAGGTCAGGAAGAGGGCGAACACCCCGTAGTTGACGTTGAACAGGGTGAAGGCGAAGGCGCTGACCACGACGGTGAGGACGGCCAGGATGACCGGCCCGGGCTGCAGCGAAGCCAGAAAGAACGTGGCTGCGGCCACCCCGGCCAGGGTCCCCACGACGCGAAGGATGCTCCGGCCCAGGGTCACCCCGAACTCCGGTTTCAGGACGAAGATCACCGCCACCACGATCCAGTAACCGTCTACCGGATCGATGATCCGGTAGAGCACCGTCGCCACCGTCGACACCACCGCCAGCCGCAGGGCGTGCCGGAAGGCGGTCGACTCGAGGGACAGATTGGCCCGGAGGGCCAACGCGGCGCCGGCCAATGGACCCTGCTGGTCGGCCGTGGACCGGCGGGGCTGGTCGGCCGTGGACCGGTTCGGCTGGTCGGCCGTGGACCGGCGGGGCTGGTCGGCCGTGGACCGGTTCCCGTTGAGGAGATAGTGCGGTGGCGGGTTTCCGTCCGGGGAACCGACCATCGTCGTGCTGTCGAGCACGTTTCGAATGGCGCCGAGACGCTCCATGATGTCGTCGAGGTGCTCACCCACGTCGGCCGTCACGTCGGGGTCGATGGTCGGCCGTGCGGTGGCCGGGTTTTGCAGCATGCGGTCCGGTTCGGCCAGGCGAAGGCCGGGCGAACCGGGAACAGCCGTGTGCCGGTCGGGTGAGCCGGGCACAGCCGTGTGCCGGTCGGCCGCGCAGGAGTCGGCGATGCCCTCGAGGAGGACGCTGAAGGTTCGTGCGGCCCGGTCGATGTCTCTGACCGTGTCGGTTCCTCCCGGGTGGGCGAGTTGCCCACGGATGAGTCGCCCCCGAGCTTCGGAGAGGGCGGCCAGCGAGATCCGCAACTCCTCGGACTGGACGGCCAGGGCACGGTCCCGGTCGGCGCGGTCCAGGTACCGGTGCGGCCCGGGAACGGCCAGGGTGGCGGCCAGGGTGTCGAAGGGTTCGCCATCGGGCAGGGTGCCTTCGCCCGTGCTGATACCCGATGCGTAGTGGGCCAGCGTGCGGTACGAGGCGGCCAGCGCACGCGCCTCGGCCCGCTGCTCGTTGTGGTGGAAGACGACCGCCAAGATGGCCGCGCCGAGCCCCCCGCACAGGGCCAGGCCGCCGTCCTCGAAGGCCAGCGAGGGCGCGGCATTGAGCGAGGACGCAATCATCAACCCGACCGACGAGACCACGCCGACCAGGGCGGCGTTGGGGCCGACGGCCACCAGCAGCCCACCCATGAACGTCCACGCGGCCACGACGGGATAGATGCCGGCACTCATGATGCCGGTAATGGCGCCCAGGAACACCGCCAGCCCCACGACGACGCCGGCCACGGCGACCACCCGGGCCCTGATGCGAAAACCCGGCTGGTAGAGGGAGAAGCTGGTAAGGAAGGCGCCGATGGCGGCCCAGGCGCCGGCGGTGGGATGGTTGACGATCAAGCCGATCGTAAGGGGGATGGCGATGGAACAGGCGGCCTCGATCCCGATCAACGGCCGGATCTGGGTCCGGTCCAACCGCATTGCCAGCCGAACGACATCCCTGGCCGACCCCTCCCTGACCATGGCCGAAACCTAGCCCGAGGGTGTGGCGCCGGGCTGGGAATTCCGGGCGGAGCGGGACTTTTGCGTAGGCATCAGCCAATTTTCGGGTCTGGCGTCGTATTCTCATGTGAGCGACTGTGCGGTTCCGATCCGACACGGAACGAGTACGGGTCGTCGCGACGCGGCTGGTCCGTACCGGTCATGAGGGTTGTGCCGCGCCAGCGAACTCGACGATGGGAGAGACCGAGACGTGGTGAATGGCCGACACTCCCGGTTTGGGTTGTCGTCGAGCGGCGAGGGTTCTCGGCGGTTCACCGGTACCCAGAAGATCGTGTCGCTGTCGGTGGTGGCCGCCATCGTCATCCTCACCACTGTGTTCGCGGTGATCGGCCAGCCCAGCATCGCCGTCCAGCCCAAGCCCTTCGGGGGCTCCCTCACCCTCAATGACGTACAGGACCCGGTGGTCATCGATCTGGCCACCGGCTCACCCAACCTCCGGCTCCAGGGCATCGAGTCCCAGGTCGGGGCCACTGATCCGTCGGTGGTCGATGCCGTGCCGCTGGATGATGGGACCCTCCTGGTCAATCGGAGCACGGGCACGTTCAATGTGCTGGGACTGGGCAACTCGATCGTGAAGACGAGCGGCGGCATCGCTCTTGGCGATCTGCCTGGCACCACCGGCGCTGCAGGGTTTGCAGCCGGTGACAACGGATACGTGGTCCGCTATGCACCCACCGCCGCCACGATCTCGTTGGTCGACCAGGCCACCGTGGCTGCCGCAGCCCGGACGGACACGAGCGCCACCGGAACGGGAGCCTTGGTCCCGTTGCTCGGGTTTGCCAACGTCACCGGGCAGATCCCGACGAACCCGGGGTCGACGGTGGTGGCCAACGGCGATCTGTGGACCATCACCCGGGTCTCCGGGCAGGGGACGCTCCAGCGGTTCGCCGCCGGGGAACCCGGCAAACAACTCGCCTCCTCGCAGTTTGGGGCGGTCGACCCGGTGGCCGCCCTCACCACCGGATCCACCACCGGAGGCAATGTGGTCGCCTTGGCCGAGCCCTCCGACATCCGGATCGTGCAGCCCCCGCCGGGAGGGGGAACCCCAGAGACCGCGACTGTGCCGGTGGCGGCAGGCACCCACGTGGACCAGATCGTTCCCGTCAGCGACGGCCAGGGGCAGGTCCTCTTCGCCTACCACACGACCGGGGGCTGGCGACTGGTCGGAGTCGACCTGTCCACCGGTCAGGCACTGGCCGTGCGGGTCATGACGGGCCTACCGGCCAAGGCCACCCTGGAGTCGCCGGTGATCAACGACGGCTCGATCTATGCCATCGCCGACGATGGTTCGACCACCCCGCCCCTGGTCAAAATCGACCCCGACACCGGGACGGCGGCCCCGTTGGTCGGTGCCAGCTCGTACCCGGTAGCAGGAGCGGGGGAGCAGACCACCTTCGTGGATCCCGGGCTCCCGCCCCAGGTCATGTCGGTGGGGCCCCGGGTGATCATCAACAATCCCAACCGGGTGCTGGCCGTGGTGGTCTTCACCGACGGCTCCCGGCCGACCCGCGTGATCGACAAGCGGACCGCGGTCGACGTCAATCCTTCGGCGTTGCCCGGCGCCGCGGTGGGCACCACTGCGACCAACGCCCCAGCCAAGAGCGTCGCGTCCCAACCGCAACCGGTCGACACCCAGCTCCGGTGCAAGACCATCACGCAGAAGCCCCGCGTCCCCGTGCTCGACCAACCGGTGCCCTCTTCCCATTCGGTCTCCCTGTCGTGGTCGTACACGCTTCTCGACAACCAGGACTGCGAGCCGACGTCCTATCTGGTGACGGTGGCGGCGGTCGCCGGTGGGCCCAGCCCGCCCACCACCCAGTTCCCGGTGAACGGGCAGACCCAGTTCACCGTGGACGGCCTCCGGGCCAACACCACCTACTCATTCGTCGTCACCGCCCTCATCAACACCCAGTCCACACCGTCGCTTCCCCAACAGGTGACCACGAATCCTGAAGGGCCTGATGCGCCGCTGTCGGTGACCACAGTGGCCAACGGCAACAACGGTTGGACGGTCTCCTGGAATGTCTGCCAAGGGGATGCGTGCGACAGCAACCTTCCTGCGGCGACCTGGACCGTCAGCGGGTCGAGCTGCGGCAGTGGCTCCCAGTTCATCGGCACCCCGCCTGTCGTCACCGTGCCCGGCACCGGCGGTGCCGTGCAGAGCGCGACCGTATCCTTCGACCAGTTCCCCTCTCTGGTGGGCGATCAGCTGACCTTCTCGGTACAGGGCACCAGCGCCACCGGGCTGGCCGGCGACCCCACCGGGGACGGGTCGTGCACGGAAGGCTGGCGTCCAGCCGACCCCTCACAGTTCACCGTGAGCGGGAGTGCCACGGCCGACTCGGGTGGCAGCTCGGTGACGGCCGTGCTGACCGTGGCTCCTAACTCAGGGGTGACTCCCCTCCAGGCCTACGGATCCAACAACGTCAGGTTCGCCTTCTCACTGGTTGATCAGACGACCGGCCAGACCAGCCCTCCACAGACCGTCTCGTCACCCTCCGCCACCTTCGCAGGACTGGCGCCGGGGCACACCTATGTCCCACAGGTCAGCGTCACCCCCCTGATCTCGCCCACGGCGGGATCGACAGTCCAGGGCGCCGCCTTCGGCACCACGGTGCCCTGGCCATCGGGGATCACCGCCACCCAGGTCGGTGGGATCACGGTGACCCCCGGCGACCCCAGCACCGGAACGGCCACGTTCTCCCTGGCCAACGTCTACGCGGTTCCCTCGGCCACGGTGACCGCATCGGCCACGGTTACCTGCGCCAGCTTCGATGCGACCGGCGGGAGCGGGTTGCCCGTCTCGCCCTCCGGCACCGCCGGCACCGTCACCGTGTCGCTCGACCTGAACAATGAGGGTGGAGCCTGCTCGGTGGCCTTCGCCTTGTCGGACGGTCCCGGTGGACCCTACGGCGACGGGACCACCCAGACGTCGGGGGCGTTGACGGTGAACCCGCCCGCCCTCCCAGCGACAAGGGGCAACTACACCGCTGTCGGCGTTCCCACCGGCATCCTGGTAACGAGCACCTACGGGAGCGGAGGGGGCATCGGATGGGCGATCAACGTCATCCCGCTGTCGCCGCCATCGTGCCCACCGGCCATCAGCAATACGCCCACGCGGACCGGCGGCCCGTGGAGCACGACAGTCGGCGTGCCTCCGTGTTCGACCGGTCCCATGGTCGACGTGCGCATCACCTACACCTATTCCGGCCAGGACGTGTCGATCGACCTGGGCAATATCACCGTGGTCCCGCCGGTGGTTCCGGGGCCGACAGTGACCTCGCTGAGCCCGTCCACCGGGCCCGTGGCGGGAGGGACGGTGGTGACCGTCACCGGGACCGGCTTCACGGGGGCGACCTCGGTGCAGTTCGGCAGCAATCCCGGAACCGCGCTCACGGTCGTCTCCGACACCGAGATCACCGTCACGTCGCCGGCGGGCGCGGTAGGTGCGGTGCCCGTCACGGTGACCACGCCTGCCGGGACCAGCGCAGCCGGCCCGACCGCGCCGACTTTCACGTACTCATGAGCATCCGACCCAGGCACGGATCCGCGTCCCGCCCCGGTTGCTGTTGCACCATGGAACCAACCGGGAGGCCGTCTGTGACCGAGGAGAACCGTTGACCGAATTTTTTGACTTCGATGCCAGCACCCCGATGCCGGCCAGCACCCACCAGGGATCGGCCAGCTTCGCCCACCGCTTCGACCGGCTGATCGGCAACGTCGCCCGGGTCATCCAGGGCAAGGACGACGTCATCAAACAGGCTGTCATCTGCCTCCTGGCCGAGGGCCACCTCCTGATCGAGGACGTCCCCGGCACGGGCAAGACCTCCCTGGCCCGGGCCATCGCCGCCACCGTCGAGCTCACCTGGAACCGCATCCAGTTCACACCGGACCTGTTGCCCTCGGATGTGACCGGCGTCTCGGTGTTCAACCAGGGCTCGATCGAGTTCGAGTTCCGCCCCGGGCCCATCTTCGCCAACATCGTGGTGGCCGACGAGATCAACCGGGCCTCGCCCAAGACCCAGTCCGCCCTCCTCGAGGTGATTGAAGAGGGGACGGTGAGCACCGACGCCGTCGTCTATCCCGTTCCCCACCCCTTCATGGTGGTGGCCACCCAGAATCCCATCGACATGGAGGGCACCTACCAGCTCCCCGAGGCCCAGCTCGACCGCTTCCTCATGCGCATCTCGGTCGGCTACCCCGACGCCGATGCCGAGGCCATGGTGCTCCGCATCCAAAAGGACACCGCTCCAGTCGACTACCTGAGCCCGGTGCTCTCGGCCGCCGACCTCACCGACATGATCCATCAGGTCCGATCGACCGAGGTGTCACCGGCCATCGAGCACTACATCGTGGCCCTGGCCACTCACACCCGGAGCGCCCCTGAAGTGCGCCTCGGGGTCTCGCCCCGCGGCAGCCTGGCCCTGCTCCGGGCTTCCCGGGCCCGGGCCACCGCCAACGGGCGGCCGTTCGTCACCCCCGAGGACATCAAGGCGCTGGCCCCGGCCGTGCTCGCCCACCGGATTCTCCTGCATCCCGAGGCCGAACTGCAGGGGCGCAGCGCCACCGACGTGGTGCAGCGGGCCCTGGAGACCGTGCCCGTGCCCCGCACCGTGGCCGGGTGAGGTTGCCGGGGACAGGGCGGGGCCGATGACCCGGCTCGGTCTGGGCGCCGCGCTGGCCGGTGTCGCCTTCGTCGTCGTGGGCTGGATCCTGGTGTGGCCTGCCCTGGTGGTGGTGGGCGTCGGGTCCCTCGTCCTCGTACTGGTGGCGCTGGCCTACATCGTCCGGCGTCCCCAGCTGCGTATCGAACGGCAGATCCACCCGCCGCGGGTGTCCAAGGGCCTCCCGGCCATCGCCTTTCTCCACTTCACCAACACCGGCGCCCGCACCGTGCCCACCACCGTCGCCGTCCAGCCCTACGGCGCACTGAACGTCGAGACCGTTCTGCCCAAGCTGCTCGGGGGACAGAGCGGCATGCGTAGCTACCGGCTCCCCACCACCCGGCGCGGCATCTTCACTGTGGGGCCCGTCGAGATAAGTAGGGCCGACCCGTTCGAGTTCGCGCGGGTCACCAAGCGCCATGGCGGGTCCGAGCAGATCTGGGTCTATCCGCGCATCATGCCCTTCCGCTCGCTTCCGTCGGGGATGACCCGCCACCTGGAAGGCCCGTCGTCGGACACGGCCCCCGAGGGCAGCATCACCTTTCACCGTCTGCGCGAGTATGTGGTCGGTGACGACCTTCGGATGATCCACTGGAAGTCGACGGCTCGCACCGGCCGCTTGATGGTCCGCCACAACGTCGACACCTCCCAGCCCTATACCGTCGTCCAGCTCGACCTCCGTCCCGACCGGTACTCCGAGGAGACGTTCGAGACCGCCGTCGACGTGGCCGCCTCGGCGGTGAGCTGTGCCGCAGTGGGCAAGTCCCCGGTGCAGTTGCGCACCACCAACGGGACCCACGTGGGCGGCCCCCGGGAGCGCGAGCCTCAGGCCCTCCTCGACCAGCTCACTGCAGTGGAGCCCGATCCGGGCGGCTCCATCGTCCAGGACCTGTCGCTGCTTCGCCGTGAGCGAGGGGGCACGGCTCTGATCGTGGTCACCGGTCAGCTCGACGCGGCCGAGCTTCCTGCCATCGCCGGACTTCGCCGCCGCTTCCAGCGGGTGGTGGTGGTCTCCGTGGCTCCCCTGGGCACCACCGTTCCCCGATATCCCGGCGTTACCGTCGTGACCGGCGAGGAACACGACGAGCTGTGCGCGGCATGGAACCTCGAGGCGGCGCTGTGACCGTCCGCCGGCTGCTCGCTGTGGCCATCCTTCCGTTGGCCGCGGCCCTGGGGTTCTTGTCGTCGACCCCGTGGATGCGGGCGTTCGCCCCGTCCACCCTGGTGCCCTTGTTGGTGGTGGCTGCGGTGGTGTCCATCGCCGTCCCGGCGGTGGTTGTGCGTGCCTTCGGTCGTTCCGCACCCTGGTCGATCGGGGCGTCAGCCATTCTGTTCGTCCTCATCGCCATGTTCGGCGTGCTGCGCCAACCCCTCGGGTTCGAGAACCTGGCGCGGGGGTTCATCCATGGGCCGGCCCGACTGTTGTCGGAGACGCTCCCGGTCAACCATCCGAGATACCTGTTAGTGGTGCCGGTCGCCCTGTGCTGGCTGGTGGGTGCCATCACCGGCGAGCTGCTGGAGCGAGGCCGATCGGTTGGGTGGCCGTCGTTGACTCCCCTGGTCGGCTTCGGCCTGGCCTTCGCCGCTACCGCCGGTGGCACCGGCAACGACGTGGGTTGGGCCGTGGCCCTGTTCGCGGTGGACGGCGTGGTGCTGTTCAGCCGGCAGTGGCTCCAGCGTGGTCCGTCCCCGGTGGCGGCCGAGGGGGACCGGGCCCGAAGCCCGGTGCGCCCACTGGTCTACGGCACCGGAACCCTGATCATCGCCGCCCTGGTGTGCGCGTTCGCCGTGCCCTCCATTCCCGCGCTCAAGGGGGCGCCGACCACGCCGACCCGCACTCCGCCGGTGACCACGGTGGAACCGATCACCCCGACAGCAGAGATCGCCGAGCTGCGGAGCACCGGCGATCTCCGGGGACCCACCATCCTGTACACGGTGAGCGTGAACCGATCGTCGCCCGGCTATGTCTCACTTGCCGACCTTGATGCCTACGACGGGGACGTATGGTCGTTCAACGGGACCTTCCGACCTACGGGAGGGACCGTGCCGGTGGCTCTGGGCACCCCGAGCACTTCAACGCGAGATCTGGTCACCCAGCGTTACACGGCGATCAAGCCGCCAGCGGTCCCGTGGATGCCGTTCATCGATCGCCCGGTCAGCGTGAACAATGTGGATGTCCAGTTCGAACCCAGCTCGGGGATGGTGCTCCCGACCACGCCGCTGGTGGCCGGGAGCCGGTTCGCCAACCTCGGATGCCACCGACCACACCCTGCTCTCGCTGGACGCCCAGGGCCTGGCCACCCCGCTGGCCGCCTCGCCCGACGCCCTCGATGCGGTCGTGCCCACGGCCGAGACCAGCGCCTTGTCGAAGTACGTCACCCAACTGGCGGCGACGGCCAACCAACCGGCCGCGCCCACGTTGGGGTTCTTGAAGGCGGTCGAACAGGTCTTTCGCAACGACTATCGGCAAGTGCCTCCTCCGACCCGGGCCCCCACCACGACGGGTACGACCACGCCGGCGCAACAGCCCACCGTGGGTGGGACGTCGTTTCAGGACGTTGCCCAGGCGGTGATGGGCCAGCGCCAGGCCACCCCTGAGCAGTTCGCCACCATGTACGCCCTCCTGGCCCGCAGTCTCGGGGTGCCCGCCCGCCTGGTGACCGGGTTCAAGACGGGTGACCTCGTCGCCAATGTCCGTACCAAGCTGACCAATGCGGAGGCCTGGACGTGGGTGGAGGTTCCGGTATCCGGAGTCGGGTGGGTGGTGGTCGACCCGACACCGACGGCCGCGGGAACGCCGCCGACTGAGAGCCTCTCCTCGTCGACCACATCGACGACCGCCCCTCCGCCGACCAATGCCAAGACCACCGCCGGACAGAACGGTCACGCACTGGCGCCCCGGGTGAACGTGAGCGGCCATCACTCGACTACCGCACTGTTGATCGCACTGGCCGTGATCGCTGGAGTGGTCGTGGCGGCCGCGCTGGCCCTCGGCTGGATCGTCGCCGGCAAGCGGAGGCGCCTCAGGCGTCGCCGGGACGGTGAAACCCCCATCGACCGGGTGGTGGGCGCGTGGCACGAGACCCTCGATGCCTTGACCGAAGCGGACATGTCCGACCTTGCCGCATTGACCAGCGACGAAGTGGGTGAGTCGGTGCGCCGGCGCCTTGGCGAGCCCGTCGCGGCCCACGCCACCAGGGTGGGGGCGGCGGCCGACGTCGCCCTATTTTCGTCGGGAGCGTCCATCGACTCTGCAGACGCTGATGAGGCGTGGCAGGAACACGACGCCCTCCGACGGTCCATCCACGATGCCCTGGGGATCAGACCGAGGATCCGGATGACATTGCGAACGGCACCGAGGCGCCGTCGGCCCTAGCGCCGTTTCTGACGTCGTCGGCTCTTGCGCGGCTGCTCGTCGTCGCCGGCATCCTCGCCGTTGACAGCCGGGTGTTCAGCCGTGATGTCCTTGTCGGCGCTACGCCCCGTAGTGGGGGCGATCCAGCGCTCTCGGTCCCTGTCTGCGTCCCTGCCGGGCGTCGAGGCGGTTCGCAACGGGATCGGCGGTGCCTCGGCGGCCCGTTTCACCACGGGAGTGGGACGGGTCCGACGCTCGTTGGAATCGTCGTCCAGATCCATGGCGAAGGATTGGGACAAAAAGCGCGGGCGCGCCCATGAGGTCGGGTGCTGGGCTGTCGTTGCTGCAATCGGAGGGGCCATCGGTCGAACGGTTGGGACGGCGCGCTCTTCCTCCTCATCGAACAGGTGCTCGAACCGGGGGGCGGGAGCATGCTTGGCTGCCGGTGCTTCGGCTGGCTCCGGATCGATCCGAGGGGGCTCCGGCCGCCTCGGCACGGGCTTGATGGGCGTGAAGCGGGCCGGTTCGATCCGAATCGGTCCGGTTTCGGCCGCGGCCGGTTCCGATTCGATCGGCTCGGGCCGTTGGCGATGAAGTTTTGGCTCCGGTATGGGCTCTAGCGACCGCTCGGGCTCCGGGTCTGGCAAAGGCTCGGGCTCCGCGTCGAGCGCAGCTGGTATTGGCTCCGGCTCGCTGACCGTTGGCTCCGGCCGGCCCTCAACAGGGTCGGGGGCAAGCGGAAAAACGATCTCCACGGGCGGTTCAGCGTCACGTGCGTGCTCTGCCCGCACCGGATCGGGCACGGCCGATGGAGGTGCCGATGGGGCCGTCGCCGGCGGTGCCGGCGCTGCGACAGGTGGCGCTGCGGCAGGTGGCTCTGCTGCAGGTTGCTCTGCTGCAGGTGGCTCTGCTGCAGGTGGCTCTGCTGCAGATGCGGCAGGTGGCGGGGGCAAAGGTCCAGCGCCAGCCGCGGGACGGTGCCGTATGACAGGAGGCGGAGGAGGTGGTTCCGGTGGTGCCGGTGGTGTGGCTGCCGGGCGCGCCGGAAAGTGGGGAGCTACGGGTGGCGGAGGAGGTGGTCCCGGCGGCGCCCCTGCGTCGGGAGGCGGCGAAGCGGGTGTGGCTGATTGGGAGGTTGGTGTCGCCGCGCCAGTCGCTGTCGGGTTGGGCCGAATGGGCACGGGTGCGGCCGGTGCCGGGCGACCCTGAGGGGTGATGACCCTGCGCTCCAGGCGCGGCACATCGACTCGTCCGGGGCCTGATCGTACAAAGAAAGTCTCCGAAGCCGGATCCGGTTGG
>DASXMT010000222.1:0-4230 GCA_036495505.1 Acidimicrobiales bacterium
GCCGAGCTGTCCGACGTGGCCCACCCGCCCAACGTGGCCGACCCCAGTGACCGGGCCAACCGGTGAACGTGTCGGACCAGCACGACCGCGAATCCGATCACGCGACCGACCTCACGGTGGTCGACGTCGAAATAGCAGGTCGCGCCGGGTGCACCGTCCACATCGAGCGGGGCCGGATCACCGCTGTGGACACGGTGTTTGCCACCGGCCCCCGGGGGACCGACGTGCTCGACGCAGGGGGTGGGGCGCTGCTCCCTGGCCTCCACGATCACCACATCCACCTGTTCAGCCTGGCTGCACGCGACCGCTCGGTCCTGTGTGGACCTCCCTCGGTCCAGGACCGATCGTCGCTGGCCAAGACGCTGGCAAAGACCCTGGCCACGGCTGCGGGCACTCTCGATCGGGATGGGCTGTCGTCCACATGGCTCCGAGGGTACGGATACGACGAGTCGGTGGCCGGCCCACTCACGGCCGACCTGCTGGACGACCTGTTGGGTGAGCACCGGGGACGACCGGTGCGGATCCAGCACCGCAGTGGCCACCAGTGGGTGGTGAACCGGAGCGGGCTGGAGGCACTGGGGCTCACCGGGCCGACGCCTATGGCCGCCGGGGTGGAGATTGGGGCCGACGACCGGCCCACTGGGGTGCTGTATGGCGCCGACATCGCCGTCCGCCAGGGGCATGCCGGTGACGTGCCTTCTCTGGCTGCGACTTCAGATCGACTGTCCCGCTACGGGGTGACCGGCGTCACCGACGCCACTGCGTCGAACGGGGCGGAGGAGCTGGCGGCGTTGGAGGCAGCCGCGCGCCGTGGCCAGCTTCACCAGTCCGTGCTCATGCTCGGCGGAGCCCTTCCGGAACGCTCCCGCGGCCCGATCACCACCGGCGCGCTGAAGGTGGTACTGGAGGACCACCAACTTCCCGCGCTCGACTCGCTCGTCGAGTCCATCCGGTCAGCAGGGCGGCGCGGGGCGGCGTTGCACGTGGTGACCCGGGAGAGCCTGGTGCTGGCGGCCACAGCCCTGTCGATAGCGGGAGGCGGACCGCATCGCATCGAGCACGCCAGCGTGGCGCCGCCTGAGGTCATCGACCTCCTCCGATCCCTGCCGGTCACGGTGGTCACCCAACCGGGGTTCATCGCCGAGCACGGAGACCGGTATCGCCGGGACGTCGACCGAGCCGACCAGGACTGGTTGTACCGGCTGCGCGCCTGGGACGTGGCCGGCATCCCCCTAGCCGGAAGCACCGACGCCCCGTTCGGCCATCCGGATCCGTGGACGGCGATGTCCGCCGCCGTCTCGCGGCGGACCACCCTCGGCCACCTCATCGGAGCCGACGAACAGCTCACCCCGGAGCGGGCTCTGGACCTGTTCCTGGGTCCTCCTGCCGACCCGGGGGGTCCGGTCCGCTCCGTGTCACCAGGGAGCCCGGCAGATCTCTGCCTGCTGGCCCTTCCCTGGAAAGAGGCCCGCACGGAGCTCACCAGCCAACTGGTGCGCGCCACCATCCGGGACGGTCGGGTGACGTACCTGGCCCAGCCGTGATCCCGCCGACGGTACGTTGTCGAGGTGACCAGCTCCCCCGGTGAGCCCACGGGCATCCTCGTGGCCAGCGACGCACTCGCGCTTGTCGAAGGCGGCCTGGCGCCAGAGGCCGTCGGGTTCTGTGGGGATCGGCCGATGTTGGCTATCGCGGTCGACGAGGACCCGATGCTGGGAGCGCTCTCCCAGGTCGCCCGCTCGCTTCCGTGCCTGACCGTCGGCGTGGCCCGTGCCGGCGCTGACCTCTCCTCACCACCCGACTTCGACATCCTGCTGGCCAACGAGGAATCCCTGCCGCCACCGTGGGTGGGTCGTCTGGACCTCGACACGGTCCTCGCCCGCCTGACCGCCGCGGTCGAGGAAGGCCCCGCGGCCGCGATCGCCCTGGCACAGCTCCTCCGCTTCAGTGTCGGCATCTCGCTGACCGACGCACTGACATCGGAGTCGTTCGTCTACTCGATGCTCCAGTCAGGACCCCTCCACCGCCGGTGGATCGACCGGCGGGGTCCGGTCGCCCACCGCCAGCAGCCCGACCCTACCGTCCTTGCCCACCGTGAGGGCCCGAGGCTGGAGCTGATCCTCAACCGACCGCAGGTCCGGAACGCCTACGACGCCGCCATGCGCGATGAGTTGGTCGCCATGTTCCAACTGGCTCTCGCCGATCCGACCATCACCTCCATCTCGCTCACCGGTGCGGGGCCGGCCTTCTGCAGCGGCGGTGACCTGTCGGAGTTCGGGTCGGTGCCCGACCCCGTCGCGGCCCACATGATCCGCACCACTCGGAGCGTCGCCCCCTGGCTGGCTCGATGTGCCGCAAAGACGACAGCCATCGTGCACGGCGCGTGCGTCGGTGCGGGTACCGAGCTCCCCGCCTTCGCCGCCCAGGTGGTGGCCAGGCCCGACGCCACCTTTCAGCTGCCCGAGGTCCGCATGGGTTTGATCCCCGGCGCGGGCGGTACGGTCAGCCTTCCCCGTCGTATCGGACGGCAGCGGACTGCCTTCCTGGCCATCACCGGCTCGACGATCGACTCGAGGACGGCGCTGGCGTGGCACCTGGTCGATCGGGTCGAACCCGCGCCGTAGTGGTCATCAAGGATCCGACGGGCTTGGGTGGGGACCGTGGACATTTAGTAGGACGTACAACTATTGTAGAGGCATGACCTCCTCCAGTCCGGCCCGTCAGCAAAGCGACGGCGCCGATGAGAAGACCGCCAAGAGCCCGAAAACCCCCCTCTACCGTCCTGTCCACCCGGTCCGTTTCGTCACCGCGGCCAGCCTCTTCGACGGCCACGACGCGGCCATCAACATCATGCGCCGACTGCTCCAGGCCCAGGGGGCCGAGGTCATCCATCTCGGCCACAACCGTTCGGTCGACGAGGTGGTGGCGGCGGCCATCGCCGAGGACGTCCAGGGCGTGGCCATCAGCTCCTACCAGGGCGGCCACGTCGAGTACTTCAAATACCTGGTCGATCGGCTGCGGGCCGAGGGGCGAGGTGACATCCACATCTACGGCGGCGGTGGTGGGGTGATCGTGCCCTCCGAGATCGCCGAGCTGGAGGCGTACGGGGTCCGCCGGATCTTTGCTCCCGCCGACGGCCAACGCCTGGGGCTGGAGCGGATGATCAATGTCCTCATCGAGGAATGCGACCGCGATCTGGCCGCCGAGCCGCCGCCCTCATTAGAGCTCCTCTTCGGCGGTCACACCGGCGCCCTGGCCCGAGTCATCACCGGCATCGAGGCGGGCTCCATCGACGCACGGATGCTCGAGGAGATCGGGGCGGCCGCCCAGCGGAGGCACACACCGGTGCTGGGCGTCACCGGGACGGGCGGGTCGGGAAAGTCGTCGCTGACCGACGAGATCATTCTCCGGTTCCGGCAGGACCAAGAGGACAAGCTCCGCATCGCCGTGCTGGCCGTCGACCCCACCCGGCGCCGAGGGGGCGGGGCCCTCCTCGGAGACCGCATCCGCATGAACGCCATCGACTCGCCCCAGGTGTACTTCCGGTCGATGGCCACCCGGGGCTCGCTGTCAGAGATCCCACCGCCATTGCCGCTGGTGGTGGCGGCCTGTCGGGCCGCCGCCTTCGACCTGGTCATCGTCGAGACGCCCGGCATCGGTCAGGGCGACGCCGCCATCGTGGACATCGCCGACCTCTCGCTCTACGTGATGACGCCGGAGTATGGTGCCGCCTCCCAACTGGAGAAGATCGACATGCTCGATCTCGCCGATGTCGTCGCCATCAACAAGTTCGACCGTCGCGGGGCCGACGACGCCCTCCGGCAGGTCCGGCGGCAGTGGGCCCGCGACCATGGCCCAGGGGCCGACACCGAGCCCGTGTTCGGCACCATTGCCTCTCGCTTCAACGATGACGGCGTCACCGCTCTCTTCCAGCACCTCCGGGACCGGCTCACCGACACGGGACTGGTGACGGCGGCCGGCGTGCTGACGCCGGTCGGCGGCCGGGCTTCGACCAAGGCGTCGGTCATCATCCCCGCCCCGAGGCGGCGCTATCTGGCCGAGATCGTCGAGACCGTGCACGGCTATCACACCACCACGGCCCAGCTGGCCACCGAGGCGCGCCAGGCCCAACAAATCGACTCGGTACTAGCCATGGCCGACGACCAGGAGACGGCCGTCGGTGACCTGGGCACGCTGGCCGAGCGGACGGAAGCGTCCCGCGCCCCCGAG
>DASXMT010000223.1:0-4099 GCA_036495505.1 Acidimicrobiales bacterium
CCTGACCAACCCGGTGGACACCACCGCCCAGGTGGTGGCCATGCCCGAGAGCTTCGCCAAGGTGCTCCACGCCGTGGGGGAGTCCCGGGTGGTCGACATGGTGGCCCCGGTCATCTGGGCTGTTCCCGGCCCGCAGACCGATTCCGTCATCGAGTTCTACCGGGGAACCGACAAGCCGGTGGCCCTCACCTCCACCGCCTGGTTGGACGAGCTGCAAGTGGTGGGGATACCCACCTACACCGACCCCCATCGGGCCATGCACGCGTTGGGGGCGGTGGCCGACCTGTCCTTGCGAACGTTGGAGATCGTGGACCGGTCGTCGTGGCGCCCCGACCAGGCCCGCGCCGCCGGCGCCCGTGAGCTGTTGGAGCGGCACGCCGGGCACCGCTCGCTGCTCGAGTCCACCAGCAAGGAGTTGCTCGCTCTCTACCGGATCCCCGTTACCCAGGAAGTCCTGGTGCAAGAGCCCGACGAGGCGGTGGCCGCAGCCGAGAAGATCGATGGACCGGTGGCCTTGAAGGTGATGTCTTACGACCTGCCCCACAAGACCGAGTACGGCGCCATCCGCCTCGGCCTCCGTGGCGCCGACGCCGTGCGGACCGGGTTCGAGGAGATGCTGGCCGAGGTGGCCACCCGGGCGCCCAACGCTGCTCGCCAAGGCGTGCTGGTCCAGCAGATGGTCCCGGCCCGCTTCGAGCTCACGGCCGGCATCCATGACGACCCGGTGTTCGGTCCCACCGTGGTCCTGGGGCTGGGGGGCATCCTCATCGAGATCCTCAGCGAAACGGCCATGCTCCGGCCGCCGTTCACCTTCCAGACCGCACAGCAGGCGCTGGCCGGCCTACTCGGGGGGCGCCTGGTGGCCGGGGGACGCGGTCTGAGCGACACCGAGCAACAGGCGGTGGCCTCCATCATGGTGGCCCTGGGCGAGCTGGCCCTCGAAGTGCCCGAGGTGAGCGAGGTGGATGTCAATCCCATCCGGGTAGCCGACGGTGCTGCCTGTGCGGCTGACGCCCTGGTGGTCGTGGGCCAACAGCCGTGAGCGCCGAGTCTGCCGAGCTGGCCGATGCCGTCCGGCGGGTCACCGACGAGCTGGCCATGCAACGCGTCATGGTCAACTACGCCCGGGGGATCGACCGGCGCAACTGGGACCTGGTCCGGTCGTGCTTCACCGCCGACGCCTTCGTCCACGGGACCTCGTTCGAGGGCCCGCTCGATACGTATCTGGATATCCTTCGTCCCGGGGTGGAGCACTTCCCGGCCACCCAGCACTTCATCGGGAATCAGCTCCGGGAGCTCAACGGGGACAAGGGGTTCACCGAGACCTACCTGATCGCCCGGCACTTCGCCGACGCCGCCGGCGAGGTCGACTCGCTCATCATCGGTGTCCGCTATGAGGACCAGCTGGTCCGCAGGGGCGAGGGCTGGGCCATCCAGCGGCGCGACGTGTTCACGGTCTGGAAGCGGGTGGGGGAACCGGTGCCCACCAGCTAGAGGGCGGTAGGTGGACGGGGCCGACTCCTCCGGCTCGGGTCGCCCGTTGTCAGCGGCTCGCCAACTCCGAGGTGCTCGGAGACGTCGTCTGCTCGCGTCGAGGCGGCGCCGTTGCCGTGAGGCGTCGTTCAATGAGTGCGTCGAGGCTGAATCGACCGGCACCAAAGACGGCGACGACCAACGCCAGGACGGCGAGCGCAATGTTCAGCTGGTAGCCGGGAGGCGAAGTCGCCGAACTGATCCCGGTCGACCACGTGACGGTGATCATGGCCAACACCATGTCCCCGAACAGAGCGACACCCGCCAGTCGTGAGGCCAGCCCCAGGGCCAGGGCGATGCCGCCACCGAATTCGACCACGCCGCCCACGACTGCGAAGAGCCCACCGGGATGGATGTGGGCGGTGTTGGAGAAGTAGAGCGCGGTCTGGTGGATGCCGTGGGGGCCTGGACCACCGAACAAGCCGAAGAGCTTCCCGCCCCCGTAATAGATGAAGATCCAGGCCAGGGCGATGCGCACCGCGATCAGGGCACAGTCAGCCGGGAACGCCGCCGTGCGAGAGCTGACCGCCAGGGCCAGCCATGCACGACCGGAGCGCCGATGCGTCTGGAGCGAAGCCGTTGCCATCAAGCCACTTCCCGTTCTTCGACGTGGTCTTCCTCGACACTGTCGGGTGCCGCGCTCTGCAAAGCGTACTGGTTGCCGTGCGTCCTGCCAGGTGACGCTCCTGGTGCTTCCTGCGGAAGAGACGGACGCTTCGTCGGCCCGGCCAACGGGCGGAACGGCCCCCACATCTGAGCGGCGAACACCGAGAGCTGGCGCGACGCGGGTCGTGCCTGTTCGACGATCAAGGGGCGGCCCGGCAGCCCGGTATCGGTCCGGACCGTCTCGTTTGTCGGCCACACCGCCCTATGGAAGATCTGGTCCCAGATGGTCAGGGTGAAGCCGAGGTTGACATCTTGTGGCCCGTCCAACTGATGGTGAATGCGGTGATAGTTCGGACTCACAATGATCCGTTCGAGAGGTCCGAAACCCAGGCGGGTGTTGGAGTGGGCGAAGGCGACGATGGCGCCGTAGAAGGCGAGCAGGGTGATGGACAGCGACCCGTTGGCCAGAAGTACCAGGCCCGGTATGAGGGAAATCAGATAGGAAACGTGAATGAGGGGGTGCGTACGAAAGACGGTCAGCACGTTCATGTCCTCTTGCGAATGGTGAAGCTCGTGGAAGCGCCACAGCATTCTGATGCGGTGGTTGGCAAGGTGTGCAAACCAGTTGCACCCGTCCACTGCCACCAGGAGCAGGACCAGCACACCCCAGTGAGGCAACGGACCCATCTTCGGCAGGACGACCCACGGCAGCAACCTGCGAAACACCTCGTCGAACGAGAGGGTGAGTGCGGTTACCAGCGGCACCACAAGTGCCGCGTTGAATATGGCGAACAGCAGGTCGTGGCGGTAACCGCGGGCGAAGCGCGATCGCTGTTGTGCCGGCCATATCCGTTCGACAACGAGAAAGACCCCGATGAAGGCGACGCTCAGTGGACCGATCGTGACCACCTGAAGACTGGTCAGCGACCCGACAAACGCTCCACCCCCCCAGCCACTGGACCAACCGATCCCCAGGAGCACGGCCGCCACCGCCACGATCGAGCACGCAGGCAGGTAGACCCGGGACGACAGTGCTTTCCGCAGGCTCGTGGAGTCGTGAGCTTCTCGCTCCAGTGGTTGGGCCTCGGCGGACTGGGAGGGCGCAATTAGAACAGAGGACATGACCACCTCTCACCAGGCACCCCCGGCTTCGGATCTGGCACTAGAACGACACTCCCCCTGAACCGGCAGTGGACCCACTGGAGCCAGAGCCAGAGCTCGCGCTGGAGCCCGAACCGGACGATGTCGACTTGGCCGTCACCACGGCGGTCCATTTGCCGAACTTATCCGTCACATTCCCGTTCACCTGCCCCGCACTGGTGTCCCCGACGAAGAAGTAGAGCGGCTTACCGCCATATGTCACCTGGAGGGCGCCAGTGCTGGTCTTTTTCGTGCCGAGCTTGGCGGCGGTCACGCCGGCTCCCGCCTGTGGCTTGGTCACACCCGCCGGCAGCGTGACCGCGGGCCAGAACTTCAGACACGCAGCGCTGCAGGGCTTGCCCCCCTGCAGGGTGTAGACCGTCTTGCCGCTCACCAGGTACGTCCCCACCTTGGCGTTTTTCGCTGTTGAGATGGTGGTGCCCGTCGCGGCACTGGCTACGCCAGCCGCAGCCAACGATCCCGCCAGCCCGCCAACGGCAAAGGCGACGCCTGCGATTCGTGTGACCCGGACCTTGCTCGTGCGTTTCATCGTAGGCTCTCCCTCGTTCTTCTCGTAGTCCATGGTTCTCGAACGTGTTCCCGATTACCCAAGAACTACGGGCGAGCCCGGCGAAGAGATCGCTCCGAGGGCGATTTCCTGGAAAAACAATTCTGCGACGGGCCCGTCTGCGGTGCCGCCGACCTACGACCGGTGGGTCACCGCTTGCCCGAGCGCCTGACCGAGGAGGGCGATCCCGGCTTCGATGTCCACTTCGGGGAGCTGGGCCACTGACAGCCGGAGGTGCCGCGTGCCGGTGTC
>DASXMT010000224.1:0-2101 GCA_036495505.1 Acidimicrobiales bacterium
CGTCGCCGAGGCCGGCAAACGCGGCAAGAACCTCCAGGTGATCGCCGACCGGCTCGACCGCCTCACCGAGGCCCTCGACCGCACCCTGGACCGCATCGACGGCCTGGAAACCAGAACCGGCACCGTCCTCGACGAGCAGCAGGGCCGCAGCCAGGTCACCATCCGCGCGGCCAGCCAAGCCCTGACCACCTCCGACGCGCTGCGTCGAGTAGTCCTGCGGGAGTACGAACGCCGGGCCGAAGCCGAGCCATCGGACTCCGAACTCGGCCGCACCGCCAGCTCCCTCGTCCTCTGCGACGCGGGCCTGCTCCGACTACCGGCCGACGACGGCGTGATGCTGCCCTTGTTGTCCAGCAACGGAGTCTGGGAACCAGAACTGTCCACATTGATCGATTCGCTGGTCGACCCGGGCGGAATCTTCGTCGATATCGGGGCCTACGTCGGCTACCACACGTTGCGCGTGCTGAGCAGACTCGGCACCAGCGGTGCGGTGGTCGCCGTCGAACCACAACCGGACGCGACGATCCTGTTGCGGCACAACATCTCCATGAACGTGTCGCAACCAGTGGCCGACCGGCTCACCGTCATCGAGGCCGCCGCCTGGGACACCGCCGGCAGCCTGCGCATCGAACCGGCCATGACCGGCGGCTACCAGGTCTATCCACTCGACCCGGATCCCGAGCCCGGCCTCGAGCCCGACGCCGAAGGCGAGGTCCCGGTCGTCCCCACGGTCGCCTCGGTCCGCCTCGACAAGGAGCTCGAGTCGGTGGCCACCCTCCAGGGCATGCCCCTGTCCGTGGTGAAGGTCGACGCCCCCGGTCGCGGCCACCGCGCGCTCGGGGGACTGGTCCGCCTACTGCGTCGAGATCGCCCCAACGTCTTCTGCGCGTTCTCGGCCAGCCAGACCTCGGCCGTTGGCGACGACCCCGCCGCCGTCCTCCGCGAGTTCGGCACCTGGGGTTTCGACGTCGTACTCCTGGGCGATGACGAGCCGTCGACGCCGGCCCAGGTCATCGATCGAGCCGACGGCCAGCACAGCGTCACCCTCTGGCTGCGCCCTCGAGCCACCCGCTGACCAGCACCAACGCCTGGGGTGGGCCCTCTCGGAAGGGGGTGCCCACCCCTTCGTCGTCAGCTGGTTCGGCAGTCCCCGAAAAAGTTTTTTGAAGAAGTTCGAACGAGGTTCACCGGGTGATCCACTCCGACCTGCGACGATGATCGAGCGAACCACCTCTGACCAGGCGATTTGACTCTCGTCGTGGCGGTGCGTAAATTTCTCCATGTCGCAAGGAACACCGGACGGAACGGGCCGAAACACTAGCCCGGCGAGGACGGTACAGTAGACGAAGAGCTTCCGAGTCTGACTCGGTGGTTCGGATGAGTTCGGCCCCGGCTTGACACCGGAAACCGAATCTACTAAGCTCATGCGGCACTCCCCAGAACGGAGCAAGGTTCTTCCTCTGGCGCTTAGCGGCCCAGCTGGAGACCTGAACACCACCCTGGGGCAAAGCTTGAAACACAATGCAGTACGATGGAATGACGCCCCGATCGTCTGGCACTTCGGTGTTGGGTGAGGGTGTGCGTGTGTTCTTTGAGAACTCAACAGCGTGCCGATAATGCCAGTAGAGCATTTATGAAATAACCTCGTCAGAGGAATTTCTTTGAGCGCACCGTAATGGTGCTGCCATGGTTCGAATTCAAAAACATTGTTGGAGAGTTTGATCCTGGCTCAGGACGAACGCTGGCGGCGTGCTTAACACATGCAAGTCGAGCGGTAAGGCCCTTCGGGGTACACGAGCGGCGAACGGGTGAGTAACACGTGGATAATCTGCCCTGCACTCTGGGATAAGCCCGGGAAACTGGGTCTAATACCGGATATGACTGCTTCAGGCATCTGAAGTGGTGGAAAGTTCCGGCGGTGCAGGATGAGTCCGCGGCCTATCAGCTTGTTGGTGGGGTGATGGCCTACCAAGGCGACGACGGGTAGCCGGCCTGAGAGGGCGACCGGCCACACTGGGACTGAGACACGGCCCAGACTCCTACGGGAGGCAGCAGTGGGGAATCTTGCACAATGGGCGAAAGCCTGATGCAGCGACGCCGC
>DASXMT010000225.1:0-6463 GCA_036495505.1 Acidimicrobiales bacterium
GTCGAGACCCGTCAACCTGTTCACGCTCCCTCGAGGGCGACCATCTCCAGCGCTTCGGCCTCTACTGCGGTGTCGGCCTGGTGGGTGGCGAACTTGGGGATGATCACCGCGGCGATCACGGCCATGAGCACCGCCACTCCGGCACCGTAGAGAAAGGCCTGGTCGTACCCGGAGGTCAGCGCCACCCCGGCCAGGTTGGGGCCGGCGTGGTGGCCGGCAAGCACATGGTCGGTGCGGGTGATGGCCAGCGTGGCCAATCCGGCCAGACCGATCGCCGCGCCCACCTGCCGAGAGGTGTTGATCAGCCCTGATGCCAGCCCGGCGTCTCGGGCGGGCACGCCGCCGGTCCCGGCCATGGTCATGGGCACGAAGCAGGTGGCCAGCCCCAGGCCGACAAGGATGCTCGGCACCAGGATGTGGACGAGGTACCCGTCACCGGGCGAGAGCTGGCCCATCCACAGCAGTCCACCCGCCCCGACAAGGGGACCGACCGTGAGCAGGGTCCGGGGGCCGACCCGACCGACGAGCTTCCCGGCGATCAACGACGCGGCCAGGCTGCCCAGGGTGGCCGGGAGGAGGGCCAGCCCGGCCCGCAGGGGGCTGTACCCGTTCACCTGCTGGATGAACAGCGACATGAAGAAGATGAAGGCGGTGAGGACGGCACCGAGCAGCAGCGCGATGGCATTGGCCCCTGACAGCGAGCGGCTGGCAAAGATCCGCAGGGGAACGAGGGGGTGCTCGACCCTGCTCTCGATGATCCCGAACGTCACCAGCAGGACCGCGGCCACGGCCAGGAGGACCAGCGTGTGGGCCGAACCCCAGGAGTAGGTGTCGGTGGTCACGATGGCGTACACCAGTGCGGCCAGTCCGGTGGTCACGGTGATGGCCCCGGGCAAGTCCAGGCTGCGAAGGCCCGAGAGGGTGCCCCGCGATTCGGTCAGCGAGCGAACGGCGGCGATGAGCAGCACGATGCCGATGGGGACGTTGACGAACAGCACCCACCGCCAGTCAAAGGCCTGGGTGAGCACGCCGCCGAGCACCGCTCCGAATGCCCCGCCGCTCGCCGCCGTCGCCCCCCACGCGGTGAGGGCGCGGGTCCGTGCCTTGGGCTCGGTGTAGGTGGTGGTGAGCAGGCTCAGCGTGGCTGGAGCCAGGATGGCTCCGCCGAGGCCCTGCACGGCACGGGCCGCGATCAGCATCCCGCCGCTCTGGGCGAAACCGCCGGCCACGCTGGCCAGGGTGAACAAGGCCAGACCGATGACGAAGACCTTCTTGCGCCCGAACAGGTCAGCGGCGCGGCCGCCGAGAAGGAGGAAGCCGCCAAAGGTCAGGGTGTACGCGTTCACGATCCACTGCTGGGCGGTGGAGCTCAGGTCCAGGCTGTGCTTCATCGCCGGCAGAGCGACATTCACGATCGAGATGTCGAGCACGACCATGAACTGGGCCATGCAGGCGATGACGAGCACGGCCCAGCTGGGGACCGGGCGTCGAGATCGGGCGGTAGGTGTGCCGAGATTGGCAAGATCGGTCATCAAAACTCCACATCAGTCACAGGGGTCAGACACACGCAACGCACGGGTGTACGCACGGCAGGTCCGGAGAGATCGTTCACTGCGGTAACAAGTACATAATCATAAACCATTGTCGATTGTCAATCGTTGACCATGGCCCATGATTCTGCTACCCTGACCGCCGTGAGCACAATCGCCACCCCGAGCACGGCGACACCGGGTACGCCCGCCCCGGACGGCCCGCCGCGCCCCGCGCCGGGCAAGACCCCATGCGGGAAGACGGCGGCATGTGAGGCGTGGGAGGGCATGCGGGCCCTGGTCGTGGGGGACGAGGCCTTCGGCGAGGTCCGCCGGATCAGTGCCGAGGTTGGCCTCACCGCGGCGCTGATGAAGGCGCTGTTGAAGCTCTCGCCCGAGCACCCGGTGGCCATGCGCGAGCTGGCCGATCAGTTCGGCTGCGATGCGTCGTACGTGACCGCCCTGGTCGATGGCTTGGAGAAGGCGGGCATGGCCGAGCGTCAGGCCCATCCCACCGACAGGCGGATCAAAGTGGTCGTACCGACGAAGAAGGGCAATGCCACGGTGGCCAGGGTGGAAGGCCTGCTTTCCAATCCGCCGTCCTCGTTCGGGCGGCTCTCGCCGGCCGAGCAGGATCAGCTGCGGGACCTGGTGAGCAAGCTCAACGATCCGGCACCGGATCACCTCGGCCCCTGACCGGCGCAGTGAACGTGGTGTCATTGGTGCCGTCGGTCACCGAAACGCTGCTGGCCTGGGGTATCGAGCCGGCGGCCTGCACCCGGTTCTGCGAGCAACCCGGGCGCGTGCATGTGGGCGGTACCAAAGACCCCGACATCGGCCGGATCGTCTCGCTGGCGCCCGACCTGGTGGTGGTCGATGAGGAAGAGAACCGCCGGGAGGACTACGACGCCCTGGTCGCCGCCGGGGTGCCGGTGCACGTCCTGGCCATGCGGGACCTGGCCGACGTGAACCCGGCCATGGACGACCTCGCCCGGCGCGTCGACGCTCGCTGGGAGCCGATCCCGACACCGCCGCGCCGCCCGATCACCATGCGCGCCTTCGTCCCCATCTGGCGGCGGCCGTGGATGGCGCTCGGCGCGCCAACCTACGGGGCGTCCCTGCTGTCGGCCCTTGGGATCGAGAACGTGTTCGCCGACCAGCCCTATCCCACGGTGACCCTGGAGGAGGCCACCGAGCACCGACCCGGTGTGGTCCTGGCTCCGAGCGAGCCCTACCCCTTCACCCGCAGACAGCTCCCCGAGCTCGAGTCGGTGGCTCCCACCGTGTTCGTCGACGGCAAGGATCTCTTTTGGTGGGGAGCGAGGACGGCGGGAGCGCTGGAGCGACTCGACCTGGCCCTCGCCGACCTCCGATGACCCGCCGGTCAGGCGTCTGGCGGCAGCGGTCGCCGAATAGGCGACACCCGGATCTCTTTCGCTAGCGTGCGGTCCGTGTCGACTCCGGCGTTGGAACTCTGGACTGTGCATGCGCCAGTTGTACGTCACACAGTTGCGACCGCCGTCAAGGCAGAGGCCGACGGATGGGACGGCATCACCTTTGGCGATTCACAAAATCTGGTCTGCGATGTCTACGTCGAGATGGCGTTGGCGGCGGCGGCCACATCGCGGATCAAGCTGGCAACATGGGTCACGAACCCTCTCACCAGGCACCCGGCGACCACCGCTTCTGCTGCCGCAACCCTCCAAGTCGAGTCGCAGGGACGGATAGAGATCAGCATTGGACGAGGTGATTCGGCCCTCGCTCACCTGGGCCTGGCACCGGCTCCGATCGCAGCCTTCGCCACATACGTGGAGCAGGTGCAGCTCTACCTGCGAGGCCAGGATGTGCCATTCTCGCCCGCTTCGAATGCAGGAGCCGGATTCCGGTCGGTGAGCACTCTGGGCCTAGGAGTAACGCCCGATGCGAGTCGATTACGTTGGCTGCCGACGGACGTTCCCAAGGTGCCACTCTTCGTCGGGGCGACAGGGCCCAAGGTCATGACGGTGGGTGCCCTGCTGGCCGATGGGGTCATTGTCTCGGTGGGAGCCGATAGGCAACGCGTGGAATGGGCCATGGACACGGTTCGCTCGGTAGAGCGGGACGACCGAGAAGTCGCGCTGGTCGTGGGCGTGCACTTTCCTGTTGCCGTGCACCAGGACCGAGCTGTGGCGCGAAAACTCGTTTCCTCCAAGGTTGCCACCCATGCGCGATTTTCGATCATGAATCGCACGGTCGCCGGTCCGGTCACTGACACCCAACGGCATCAACTCGAGGCCATTCGCTCTGCATACGATATGAACAACCACGCACGACACGACACGAGCCAAACGGCCGTCTTAAATGATGACATCGTTGATATGTATGCCATCGCCGGCCCCCCGTCCTACTGCATTGAGCGTATCGGGGAACTGGCGGAACTCGGATTCAACAAACTTCTGATCAATACCGCATTTCCGGGCACGGATCCGAACGCGGAGGAAGAGTCTCGGCGTCGCCTGGTGGAGGAAGTCCTGCCTGCCCTGCGCTGACCGACTCTTGCGGTCGCCGACACGACCGGCCGCTCCTCGACGAAGACGTCTTCGAGATCACAGCGACCGATCCTGGTAGCGGTATCGGATCTTGTCGAAGACGAAGCTGGTCGAGTCATCGAGTCCCACAGAGTAGATGGCACTCTGCTCATTGCGCCCGCCCGTGACCGGATCGGCTGTCTCCAAGAGCTCCGCATGGACCTCCGGATCCTCGTCCGGTCTCAGCTCCTGGGCCGTGCCGTGCATCATCGCCCCCTTGATGGCGTAGTAGGACGACCCCGTCGGCTTGCTCTCGACGACGCAGCACACGCGGCCGTCGCTCACGATGTGCTCATAGGATCGAGACTTGGTCGGGACCCTGAAGTAGACGCGATCATCGATGAACCGGTAGGCCACCGCGTCGGCCCACGGCCGATCGTCATCATCGATGGTGGCCAGGATGAGGCGGGTGTCGGAGGACAAGAACCCCCGTAGCTCCTCAGGGGTCATCTTGATGTCGGCATGTTCTCGTGGCATCGGACTACCTCTCCCGCACGTCTTCGAGCCAGGCCACCTGTTCGGGAACCACTTCCCAGATCACCCGCACCCGATCACGGATGCGCTCGACCATGATCGCCGCTCGCTTCAGCCAATCCTCGGGATCTTCACCGACGAATTTCTCGGGCGCGTCCTCCACGCTCTTCACCCCTTCCATGCCTATGCCCCTGGCCTCGACGACGCCGGGCGGGGCGTCGTCGGCGAGCGTCTCCTCGACCGAGAGGAGGCGGGCTTGCCCCCGGATCTGCACGGCCTGGAATTCCGGGTCGTCCGAGTTGGTGGTGACGAGGCAGCACACGTGGGGATCCCGCTCCAGGTTGTGGTGCTTCAAGCTGGTGGCATACATGTTCATGTAGTACTGGCGATCGGCATAGAACCGGGCCATCGGATGACAGGTCGGTGACCCGTCCTTCCTGCGAGTGACCATGAACGTGCGCATGGACCGCTCGATATGGTCGTCGATGTCGTCGGGTATCGCTGCTCTGCTTTCGGTTGTCATCCCCTCGTCTTTCGTGCTCTGGGTGGTACTGCGCTCATGTGAATACCCATTCCTCCTCCAGGCCGGCCACTTCCTTGTCAGACAAGCCCAGTAGTCCCCTGAAGATCGTGTCGTTGTCCGCGCCCATGGCCGGTCCGGCCCGGTCGAGGATCAGCGGTGTGGCCGACAGTCGTCCACCAAGCCGGATAAGCGGCCACCGCGCTCCTGCCCCGTCGACGGTGGTGAGGAGATCCCGGGTAACGACGTGGGGATCGGCGAACAGGTCGGTGGCCCGGAACGAGGGCATGGCGGCAACGCCCGCGGCTTGGAGGATCTCGGTGACCTGGGCCGCGGTGCGATCGGCCGTCCATTGGCCGACGAGGTCGTCGAGCTCGCTCCTCTGCTCCCACCGGGACCAGCCGGTAGCGAAGCGGGGGTCCTTCGACCAGGGTGGATGGCCCATGGTCGACGACAAGGCTTCCCACTGACTGTCGTTCTCCACGGCGATGCTCACCCAGCTGTCCTCCCCCCGGCATCGATAGCAGTTGTGCGGGGCCTGGCCTGGCTCGTCGTTCCCGGTGCGGCTGGGAACAGTTCCGGTAGCCGTATAGGCGAGAATCGAATCGCCGATCAGGTTGGACTGTGCCTCGATGGACGAGAGGTCTATATGGGTCCCCTGACCGGTGGCTTGATGGTGGGCCAGCGCGGCCAACAGGGCGAAACCGCCATGGACCCCGACGATGATGTCGCCACCGACTCGGATCTGGGTCGGCGGTCCGTCCTCGTACCCCGTCATGTCCCCCAAGCCGGAAAGGGCAACGAACATCGGTGCATACCCGGCAAAGCGAGCATACGGTCCGCGCTGACCGGCCATCGAGGACGACAGCATGATGATGTCCTCCTTCACCGACTTGAGGGCCGGATAGCCGAGGCCGAGGCCATCCATCACACCGGGACGGAAGCTCTCGGCGACGACATCGCTCTGGGCCACCAGCCGCTTGGCCAAGGCCACCGCTTTCTCGTGGCGCAGGTTCAAGGTGACCGCCTTCTTTTGCCGATTGGTCGTCGAGCCGGTGAACGCGCTCCGGCGAAGGACGTCCAGACGGAGGCTGGTCTCCACCTTGATGACCTCGGCACCCAAGCTGGCCAGGGTCATGGTGGCCATCGGACCGGCCACTGCCCAGGTGAAGTCGAGCACCCGTATGCCGCTGAGCGCCCCCGTCCGGGCGGGGTCGGGTGCCGATTCGTCAAAGGTGGGCGGCCGGGTCGGGCCACGAGTTGCCCGGGGCGGGCCGGCGGCTCCCGGCGCAGTCCCGAACACCTCGCCGTCGTGTTGGCCCAGCCGAGGAGCCGGCCCGGGGCGGGGTCCCCGGCCCGAGAAGCGCCATGGC
>DASXMT010000226.1:0-4410 GCA_036495505.1 Acidimicrobiales bacterium
CCCGCACTTCCAGACCAAGCACGGTCCTGGGAGCCATGTCGACGAGGCGCTGGCCAAGGCCTGGAGCGGCTTCGATCTGGCCGGCGCCCTGGCCACCTCCCTCGGTCGGCCGACGAAAGTGGCCAACGACGCCGACATCCAGGGCGCGGCGGTGGTCAGTGGCCAGGGACTGGAGTTCGTGATCACCCTTGGCACTGGCTTTGGGTCCGGTCTGTTCTATGAGGGCAAGCTCATGCCCCATTTGGAGATCGCTCACCAACCCTTCCGCAAGGGCGAGACCTACAACGAGCAGCTGGGCGAGGCCACCCGTAAGGAGGTCGGCGACGAGCGCTGGAACAGGCGGGTGCACAAGGCCATCCGCATCCTGCGGGAGATGTTGTTCTTCGACCACCTCTACATCGGCGGCGGCAACTCCCGTCGGCTGAAGAGAGACGACCTCGATGACAACATGACCATCGTGGACAACACCGCTGGGATCCTGGGCGGGATCAAGCTGTGGGACACGGACCACATCGGGGTGAACGCCGGGTAAGTCGATTCGCTGACCCGACCCACTGGGCCCAGGACCTGATGACCGAAGCGGCTCCCGGACAGTACGGACGAAATCCCCGCTCAGTCCTGCCAGCGCCGCCAGCGGCGCTCCACCTCTTTCAACTCCTTTCGCCAACCCTTCCGGATGCCGGCCGCCGCCGCTTCCTCGAAGGCGGACAGTTGACCGGCTGATTCGGCCAGCTCGGGGCGCTCGTCGGCCAGGGTGGCCAGCCAGGCCCGGGACACGCTGACATCGTGCAGGTCGCCCAGCCGGATCTGCAGCGTCTCCACGGCGCGGGCCGTCTTGCGGGCCGGGGGACCGTCGACCAGCGCCATCGTTTCGGCCCCGTAGCGGAGGCCCTTCAGTCGGATCCGGAGCTTGTGGAGGTGATCGTCAGTGGGCTTCTTCCGGGCCAGGCGCCCTGCACCCCGCACGTCGTGCCAGGTCCGCTTCAACAGGGGCCCCATGACCTGGTCGGCTGGACGGTCGGCCTTGGGCGTGAACGGGGGGTCCTGGCAGGCCCGGAGGATCTCCCTGGTCAAACGGGCGTGGCGCTCACCGCCGCGGACGTCGTCCACGCCGGCGCTGGCCGATTCGATGGAGTTGTCGATGATCAGGATGATCGTCTTGAGCTCGTCGTCCTCGAGCACGTTCTCGCCGGCGTCGGTGATGCGATCACGGAGCACGTGGAGATCCCGGGTTTCACCCAGCCGATCGGCGTACCAGGCCAGCTCGGCCCGCAGGCTGGTGCCCCAGGCCGGGTCGACCAGCAGGCGGAAGGTCCGCAGGTTGGAGCGCATGCGGCGAAGGGCGACCCGGCTGTGGTGCACCCGCTCGGTCTCGTCGTCGCCGCCACCGCCCCCGACGGCTGTGCCGGTGTCGCCTCGACCGGCAGCAGTGTCGTTGACCAGGAATTTCTCCGAGCACTTGGCCAGGGCCAAGCCCAGCACCGCGCCAGCGGTCGGGTCGTCCACTGCGCCGTCCAGGGCAACTGCTCCACCCAGCGCAAAAACCTGATGCGTTACCGACGACCCGATGCCGTCACCTGCCGGCTCACTCACTCGATGATCATCCTCCTCTCCCCAGACTACGGGCGGAGCGCCGACCGATGGGACCGGCCGGGATCATGCTCTCAGCCAGTATTCAGGCTGCCCAGGGTGGTCCGGAGGGGCGCGGCGGGGCAGGGGTGGTGAGCTCGCTCGTTCGCCGGAGCGGGCGCGTGCACTCCGGAGGCGTTGGGACCAGGGACAACGAGGGAGGGGTTGCCGGAGGAGCGTCGGCTGCCAGCCCCAGCCACACCATCAGTCCATGCATCGATTCCGGGATCCGAGTCGCCATCCGTGTCCTCCTCGTCGGCCAACTTGGCGTGCCGTCCCCGCTCCGTTCCGACCGTGCCAGGGTGGCGTCGGAGCCAATGGGACGAGCACGCAACTGAGCCTAAGAAGCGAAGGTTTCCGGTAGGTCACGTCGACGTGACCTTCAGCGAAACAATGGGTGGCGCCCACCCGGTGCCGGTGCCCGTGGCCAAGCCGCCGCCGATGTACCACGCGCCACGCGCGTACCCTGAGGCCATGCGAGCAGTGACGATCGTCGACGGCGACCTCCAGTGGCTAGACCACCCCGATCCCGAACCCGGTCCCCACGAGCTGTTGGTGGCTGTACGGGCGGCCGGGCTCAACGGGGCCAACATGATGCAACGGAAGGGCCTCTACCCCGCCCCGCCCGGGTATCCCCAGGACATCCCGGGCATGGAGTTCGCCGGCGAGGTGGTCGGCCTCGGATCGGAGGTTCGGCGCCATGCCGTGGGCGACCGGGTGATGGCCCTCACCGGCGGCGGGGCCCAGGCCGAGCTGGTCGTGGTGGACGAGGGCAGCGCCATCGACGTGCCCGAGAACATCACCTGGGAGGAGGCGGGAGGGTTCCCCGAGGCGTTCACCACCGCCCACGACGCCCTGTTCACCCAGGTGGGCCTGACCCCCGGCGAGCGGGCCCTGGTCACCGGGGCGGCCGGCGGGGTGGGAACGGCCGGGGTGCAGCTGGCCCACGCCAACGGCGCCCACGTGGTGGCCTCGGCCCGGCGGCCTGAACACCACGGGCCGCTCAAGGACCTGGGGGCCGACGAGGCCATCCTCCCCGACCAGACGGGCGCCCACGGGCCCTACGACGTCGTGCTCGAGCTGGTGGGCGGGCCCAGCGTGCCCGACGTCCTGGCCGCGCTGGGCACCGGCGGGCGCATTGCCGTCATCGGGATCGGGGCCGGGCGCACGGCCGAGATCGATCTGTCCGCCCTCATGTACAAGCGGGCCATCATCCGTGGCTCCACGCTCCGGGTTCGCTCGCTCCAGGACAAAGCGGCCATCGCCCGGATCATGGAGGCCAACGTCCTCCCTTTGCTGGCCGAGGAGCGCATCCGGGTGCCGGTGGCCGAGATCTACCCCATGCGTGATCCGGTGGTGGCCTACGACACGTTCGCCAAGGGTGGCAAGCTCGGAAAGATCGTTCTCGTCACCGCCCTGTAGTTCTCGTCACCGCCCTGTAGGAGGCGGCCCGACGGAGGGCCAGGCGAGGCGCCCAACCCCGAGACGGAGCCGACCCCTACTTGGAGACGATGATCGACGACCCGTGGCCGAACAGGCCCTGGTTGGCGGTGATGCCCACCTTGGCCCCTTCGACCTGGCGTCCTGTGGCCTGGCCCCGGAGCTGCCACACCAGCTCGCACACCTGGGAGATGGCCTGGGCCGGGATGGCCTCGCCGAAGCAGGACAGTCCGCCGCTGGGGTTGACCGGGATCCGGCCCCCGATGGTGGTGTCGCCGTCGCGGAGCAGGTGCTCGGCCTCACCTTCCTTACAGATGCCGATGTCCTCGTACCAATCGAGCTCCAGGGCCGAGGACAGGTCGTAGACCTCGGCCAGGTCGAGGTCGTCGGGCCCGATGCCGGCCTCCTCGTAGGCGGCCAGGGCCACCGACTGCTTGAACGTCGGCCCCGTGCTGCTGGCGGCAACGCCGGAGTCGGTGGCGAAGTTGGGCATCTCGATGACCCCCTGGGGGAAGCGGGGGGTCACGGTGGACACGGCGTCGATGGTGACCAGGTCATCGCCCAGGCCGTGGCGCTTGGCGAAGTCCAGGCTGGTCAGCACCAGCGCGGCTCCGCCGTCGGAAGTGGCGCAGATCTCGAGGAGGCGGAGCGGGTCGGCCACCATGGGAGAAGCAAGAACCTCCTCGGCCGTGACTTCCTTCCGGTACCGGGCGTTCGGGTTTTCCAGACCATGCTTGGAGTTCTTCACCTTGACGGCGGCGAAGTCCTCCTCGGTCGCACCGAAGAGCTCCATGCGACGGCGGGCGTACAGGGCGAAGTAGGTGGGGTTGGTGGCGCCCATGAGATGGAAGCGCAGCCAGTCGGGATCGTCCTTGCGATCGCCGCCCACGGGGGCGAAGAACCCCTTGGGCGTGGTGTCGGCCCCGACCACCAGGGCCACGTCGCAGAACCCGGCCAGGATCTGGGCCCGGGCGTTGTCGACGGCGTGGGCGCCCGAGGCGCATGCGGCGTAGGCACTGGAGACGCGGGCGCCCGTCCAGCCCAGGGCTTGGGCGAAGGTGGCTCCGGACACGAACCCGCGGTAGCCGTTGCGGATGGTGTCGGCCACGGCCACGTACTGGACGTCCGTCCACTGGAGGCCGGCTTCCTTCAGGGCGTCGCCGGCCGCGGCCAGGCCGTACTCGACGAAGTTGCGTCCCCACTTGCCCCACTGGTGCATGCCCGCACCCAGGACGGCGATTCGCTTGTCGTCAGGCATGTGCGCCCCCCTCGATGTCGACCGGCTGAGCACTGACCGGCTGCCACTTCCAAACCATGTACTCATGCTCGTCGTCCTCGTAG
>DASXMT010000227.1:0-15116 GCA_036495505.1 Acidimicrobiales bacterium
TGTCGGACGTGGACGAGTCGGTGGCCGAGGTGGCCGGGTGGCTCACCCCGCGTCTCGGCGGAGTCGGCCCCATGACCCGGGCCATGCTTCTGCGCAATGCCGTACGAGCCGCCGAGCGGGCCGCCTGATGGGCGTGGACAACGGTCTGGAAACCGACCAGCGGCCGTGGGGCAGCTACACCGTGCTCGACGACGACGGCACCCACAAGGTGAAGCGAATCGTTGTGTTGCCCGGGAAGCGCTTGAGCTATCAACGTCATGCCCGCCGGTCTGAGCACTGGTTCATCGTCGCCGGTTCTCCGAGGGTCACATTGGACGGAACGCAGTTCGACCTCTGCAGCGGCCAGTCGGTCGACATCCCGGTCGGCACCGACCATCGCATCGAGAACCCCGGCACCACTGATGTGGTGTTCGTCGAAGTCCAGCACGGGGAGTACTTCGGGGAGGACGACATCGTCCGTCTGGAAGACGATTACGGACGGGCCGACGCCTGACCTTGCCGCCCCGGCCACAAGCCTGGCATTTGAGCGCCGTCGTTCAGTCTTGATTACTATGCGCAGTTAGGTCGCCACAGAGCGACGTTTCAAGGTTGCCGCGGGCGCCGTATCAGAGATGTCTCCGTGGGCCGCCGTGTCAAAGGGGAGAGATCATGAGCACCACATCACAGGGCGAGGGATGGTGGCAGGCATCGGACGGTAATTGGTACCCACCCGACGCAGGGGGAGCGGCGGCCGTTCAGCCGGTTCCCGGGCCTGCTCCGGCCGCCGGGTACTTCGTGCCCACGACGCCCTGCCTCCGTTGTGGTCAGCCAACGGTCCTCGATCGGGTCTCCTGCGAACACTGCGGGCAGGTGAAGATGCTGCCCCTTGGCGTCACCTTGACCACCCCGGGTCGACGGTTAGGCCAGTACTCGCTTGATCTCCTACTCTCCATTGTGACGTTAGGTCTCGGCTGGTTCATCTGGTCATTGTTCATCTGGCGCAGGGGCGAGACGCCGGCCATGCAGATCATGCGCATCAAGGTGGTGATGAAGGACACTGGTCAGCCGGCAACATGGGGTCCCATGGCATTGCGGGAGATCGTGGGCAAGGGCATCATCATGGGGGCCATAGCTGCGGTGACCGCCTATATCGCCTGGATCATCCTGGCCTTCATGCTCATGTGGGACAAGGACCGGCAAGAGTTGTGGGACAAGATCGCCAGCACCATCGTGGTGAGCGGCTATCCCGAGCCGGTCGAATTCGGGCAGCCGTTCGATGCCCAGCCAATTGAGGCTCCGGTTCCGACCGAGCCCGCACCGGCGCCCGTCGCCGCCGAGCCACCTCAGGCCTAAGCAGGGACCGGGCCCCCTGCACACCGCATGACCCGAAACGGGTCGAACGGCGTGCAGGGTGCGCCTGTCTACTTGAGGCTGAAGCCGGGGTAGCGGTCGGTGAGGCCGAACACCCAGGCCTGGGTGCGGGCGCTCAGCTGGACAATGCCCTTGAAGAATTCATGGGCGCCCTCTGGGTACTTCCCCGTGAACAGGACGGCGAACTGCATGATCCAGGCGCCGACCTCGAAGATGATCATCAGGATGTAGAGCACGATCAGTACGGGGAGCGCCCCGATGACCTTGCCGATGAAGAAGATCACCCCGAGGATGGACAAGCCCCGCGAGTACTCGGCTTGATGGGGGATCGTCAGCTGGACGGGGTGTGGTTCGACCGCCTGGTAGGCCGGCGGCGCCGTCGGGTTCTCTGTGGTCATAGGTGAGCCTCGTTTCGTTTGGGCCGCCGGAGCGACAGGACGAGGACACGGGAACCAAGGGACCCCGCATCCTCGGTGCACGCAGTATCCCAGCGCCGGATAGACGAGTGGTGGATTGGAGGTCTCTTCCTATGCCTCCGGCTCACCGTGATGCAGCCGCTGTCTCTTGGACAGGCGGTCGACGGTGGTCTCCGGTTTCCACAGATACGAGAGGGCGCCGACGGAGATGATGATGAGGCCTGCGATGTCGCTGGCGAACGAGACGAACAGCCCGACCAGGTAGACGACCGGCGAGAGCAGCACGCGGGTGGTCAGGGTCTTGACGTCGCCAGTGCTGACGTCGGGCTCGGTGAGCCGCCGGCTCCGAGAGGCCCACAGCCACATGCAGGCCATGACCACGCCGATGGCGACAAAGGTGAGCGCGTAGGCCCCGACGGCCAGGTGCTCGTCGTGAGCATCGGCCTTGAGGTACGAGGCGAGGGTGGCGGTGGGAAAGGGAAGGAGCACGACCAGTCCCAACAGCAACATGTTCAGGCCGACCAGGACGTTGTCGATCTTCCGCAGCTGATGAAAGATCCAGTGGTGCTCGATCCAGATCATGGCGATCATGGCAAACGAAAGAGCGAAGCCGACATAGTGCGGCCACCGGCTCACGAAGTAGTGGCTGAAGCCTCGGGTCAGGTCGGTCGGAGGAAGGTGGAGGTCGAAGACGAGCAGGGTCATGGCCACGGCGAACACGCTGTCGCTGAGACTTTCCAGGCGGCCCTTGTGCATGTTGCCGAAAACCCTAATCCCCGCCAACGCCAGTCAACGGGTCCGGGCCGTCGCCGATTGGGCCGTCGTGCCTATCGATGGATGGCCCGAGAGTGCCACCAGGTAGGGCGGTAAGCTGGTCCGGCTATGCCGAGGATCTCAGACCTGTTGGCCGGCGGCCCGCCCTACTCGTTCGAGTTCTTCCCGCCGAAGACCGATGCCGAGCAGGCGACGCTGACGCGGACCATCCGTGAGCTCGAGCCGCTGGAACCCTCGTTCGTCTCCGTCACCTACCGGGGCGGCCCGTCGTCGCGCGCCCGGACCTACGACCTGGTGTCGGGGATGCGGCACGCCACATCGCTTACACCGATGGCCCATCTGATCTGCGTGGCCCATACCCGCCTGGAGCTGGCCGAGATCCTGGTGTCCTTCCGCAAGGCCGGGGTCGAGAACCTGATGGCCCTGGGCGGTGATCCGCCGACCGATCCGACCGAGGGACCCGGTGAGCTCCGCCACGCCTGTGAGCTGGTGGACCTGGCCCGGGCGATCGGCGGCTTCTCTATCGGGGTGGCGGCCCATCCTGGCGGCCACCCCGCCTCCCCATCGCGGGAGAGCGACCGTGACTACCTGGCCGAGAAGTTGCGCCTGGCCGACTTCGCCGTGACCCAGTTCTTCTTCGATGCCGACGAGTACCTCGGGCTGGTCGACGACCTGGCCGTTCGGGGCGTGGACAAGCCCGTGCTCCCAGGGATCATGCCGGTGACCTCGCTGCGGTCGATTCCCCGGATGGCCGAGATGGGCAGTGCCCTTCCCTCTTGGATGGTGGAGCGGTTGGAGGGGGCGTCGGCGGACGGGGGGGCCGAGGCCGTCCGGCGAATCGGCGTGGCCATTGCCATCGAGTTGTGCGAAAAACTGCTGGCTGCCGGCGTTCCGGGGCTCCACTTCTACACGTTGAACCGGTCCAGCGCCACCCGCGAGATCTACGACGCCCTCGATCTCGGACCCGGCGCGGGCTGACCGGCGTCGGTGATCCGAGCCGTCGGTTCGACCATGGTCGGAACGTCCGGATAGCCTCAGCGCCATGGCAGCCAAGACACCCGTTCACATCACCGTTACCGGAGCAGCCGGCCAGATCGGCTACTCCCTGTTGTTCCGAATCGCGTCCGGTCAGCTACTCGGACCCGACCAGCCCGTCGTGCTCCGGCTGCTCGAGATCGAGCCGGGGATGAAGGCCCTCGAGGGTGTGGTGATGGAGTTGGACGACTCGGCCTTTCCTCTGCTCAGCGACGTCGTCGCCACTGCTGATCTGAAGATCGCCTTCGATGGGACCAATTGGGCCCTTCTGGTGGGCTCTATTCCCCGTAAGGCGGGCATGGAACGGGGCGACCTGCTCAACGTCAACGGGGGCATCTTCCAGCCTCAGGGCCAGGCCATCGCGGCTCACGCCGCCTCCGACGTGCGGATCGTGGTGGTGGGGAACCCATGCAACACCAACTGCCTCATCGCCCGGTCCAACGCACGCGAGATCCCCCCTGATCGTTGGTTCGCCATGACCCGGCTCGACGAGAACCGGGCCAAGAGCCAGTTGGCCAAGCAGGCCGGTGTCCCCGTGTCCTCGGTGACCAACCTGGCTATCTGGGGCAACCACTCGGCCACCCAGTTCCCCGACTTCGCCAATGCGCGCATCGACGGGAAACCGGTGACCGAGGTCATCACCGATACGGCGTGGCTTCAGGGGGACTTCATCTCCACGGTGCAGAAGCGGGGGGCAGCCATCATCGAGGCCCGCGGCCTGTCGTCGGCCGCGTCGGCCGCCAATGCCGTGATCGACTCGGTGGTGAGCATCACCACCCCCACACCGGCAGACGACTTCACTTCCCTCGCCGTCATCTCCAAGGGGGAGTACGGCGTGCCCGAGGGCCTGCAGTTCGGGTTCCCGGTCCGCAGCGACGGCAACGGTGGATGGGCGGTCGTGGAGGGACTGGAACACGGCGAGTTCGCCACCGATCGCATTCGAGTGACGACCGAAGAGCTCGAGGCGGAGCGCTCCGACGTGTCGGCCCTGCTTCCCTAGCCCACCTCTCACGGTTCCTGGCCGGGTACGTCCCCGGCGACCGGCCTCAGGTCGCGGCCATCTCGGGCATCTCGATGCCGAGGCGCTGCAAAAAGACGATCTTCTTGCTCAGCGCCTGCTGCCATTCGGCCACCTCGGCCTCCCAATGGCGGCGGTCGCCGTCCTCGCACGCGTGCTCCAGTGCGTCGAACGCGCCATCCTCGGCATCGAGGAGGGCACGATAATGCTGGAGCACCTGGTCGTCCATGAATCCGGACAATGCCACGGGGTTCCCCCTTCGTAGACTGTGCTGGCAGCCGACATTACCCCCCTGCCCGTCCGTATGTCATGGGCCCCTCCTACCAGGTGAAACGGCCCGAATCCGGCCACAGTCCCCCTGGTCCGATCAGCCCGGAACGAGCTCGATGCGGTTTCCGAAGGGGTCGCCCATGGCAGGGTCGGAAGGGCCAGGGCTCAGCCGTCGGGCCGGTCGCGGACATCACGGCGGATGGGATGATCCTTGGGTATCTCGACCAGATGGATGCGCAGGCCGTCGGGGTCCTCGATCCACGCCTCGATGAGGCCCCACGGCTCCAGCTGCGGGGACCGGACGATGGGCACGCCCCGATCGGACAGCTCGGCCACCGCGGTGTGGGCGTCTCGAACCTGGAGCCACAGGGCAATGGGCGGGCCGGCTGGGCCTCGCGCTGCCGCAGTGGCGACATCGCTGTGGCCGGAGACCTCGATGAATCCACCCCCGAGGAAGAACACCACGCCCCGGAACGGGCCCGAGCCGAACTCCCGGGCCACGGCCAGGCCCAGTTGTGAGCCATAGAACTCGAGCGACCGATCGAGGTCGGTGGGGTGGATGATGGTCCGGCTGTTGACTACCTCCATGGCCCTCCTGTCGGCGCCGGGTGCCGGCCATGGGCCCGCCGCCCGGCTGTCGGTCAATAGGTCGTGGTCGCGGCCAGTGACTGGATGTGGGGCTGGGCCGCCACCAGCATGTCCTGTCCGGCGGCCAGGACCGAGAGGTCGCCACGGACCCGGATGCGGCCTGCGGTGATGGCGTCGGCGGCCCGTAGCTCCCCAGTCGAGAGGGCGGCGGCGTCCTCATAGGCGACCACGATGGTGACGTCGGCCCGAATCTCCGGGTGGGTCCCGTTTGCCAGGGTCATCCGGAGCGAACCGGCATCAGCCGTCATGACCAGGGTGACCTCGCCGTCGGGCCCCCCGTGGACGATCTGGGCCACGGTGAAGCGGCCGGCTGCTGCGGCGATACCTGCATCTTCACCGGGCTCGGGCAGTACCACCCCCTGCAGGGCGGCATCGAAGGCGTCGACCCACTCGGGGCTCAGGAACCGGGGCACGAGCGTCCCACCGGTTCTCAGTCGGCCAATGCGTTCTCGACCGGCTCGACCCTGTCCGCCTCGAGCGCTTCCGCCTCAACCGTGCCCGGCTCAATGGCGGCCGGCCCCTGGGCGGGCGCAGACGCCGCCGCCTCGGCGGCCGAACGCTTGGTCCGGCGGCGGATCTTCCGACCCAACCAGGCCACCGGATCGTATGCGGAGTCGACCACGCGCTCTTTCAACGGGATGATGGCGTTGTCGGTGATCTTGATGTGCTCGGGGCACACCTCGGTGCAGCACTTGGTGATGTTGCACTTGCCCAGTCCCTGCTCCTGCTGGAGGAGCTGGCGCCGGTCGTTCGTGTCCAGAGGATGCATCTCGAGCTCGGCTGACCGGATGAAGAACCGTGGCCCGGCGTAGGAGGTCTTGTTGTCCTCGTGATCCCGGATGACGTGGCAGACGTCCTGGCACAGGAAGCACTCGATGCACTTGCGGAACTCCTGGCTCCGCTCCACGTCCATCTGCTGCATCCGGTAGCCACCGGCTTCGACCTCGTCCTCCGTCTTGGCCCGGGGGGCAAAGGGCGGGATCCGCTTGGCCACCTCGTAGTTGAACGAGACGTCGGTGACCAGGTCGCGCAGGACAGGGAACGTCTTCAGCGGGGCCACGGTGACTGCTTCGCCCTCGGGAAGGGTGTCCATCCGGGTCATGCACATGAGCGAGGGCTTGCCGTTGATCTCGGCCGAGCACGATCCGCACTTGCCCGCCTTGCAGTTCCACCGGCAGGCCAGATCGGGAGCGAGTGCGGCTTGGACCCGGTGGATCACGTCCAGGACCACCTCGCCCTCTTGGGCCGGCAGCTCGTAGGTCTGGAATTCACCGCCGCTGGCATCGCCGCGCCACAGGTGCATGGTCACCTCGCCGCCGTCCTGCACCGGCTCCACCGGAGCCGACGTGGACGGCGCGGCCGGAGCCGACGGAGCGCTGGAAGGCAGGACGCCGTTGTCCTGGTCGGCGACGTCGTCGCCGGTCGTGGACGGAGACTCCGGCTCGCCGGGCTCCTCGGTAAGCGTCTCGTCAGCCATCAGTGCGCCTCCTCGAACAGGGCCTCGAGCTCGGCGGGCATGACCGGCAAGGGCTCTGGGGTGATGGTGATGCTTCGCACCGGCGGGACGTCGAGGACACCACCGTGGTGTTCGGCATCGGCCGGGATGCGCTGCACGAAGTTGACCTTTCCCAATTCCGGATCGGGCATCGGGTAGTCGTCGCGGGTGTGGCCCCCTCGGCTCTCCTTGCGATTGAGCGCTCCTTGGGCCACGGACCGGGAAACGGTGAGCATCGAGGGTAGGTCGGTGGTCAGGTTCCATCCCGAGTTGTAGGGCCGACCGCCACCGATGGAGACGTTGTTGGCCCGGTCCTCGAGCTCTTCGATCTTGACCATCGCCTCTTTCAGCTCGGACTCGGTCCTGATGATCCCGACCAGGCTCTGCATGGTCCGCTGCAGTTCGTGGTGCACGTCGTAGGGGTTCTCCCCCTCCTCCCGTTGGAACGGGGCTTCGGCGGCAGCGATTGCTTCGTCGATCTCGGCCGCGTCGAGCGACGGGGCACCGCTGCGACCCGAGGCGTACTCGGCGGCGCCCAGCCCGGCACGCCGACCGAAGACCAAGAGGTCCGACAGCGAGTTCCCGCCCAGCCGGTTGGCACCGTGCATCCCGCCGGCCACCTCGCCGGCGGCGAACAGGCCCGGGGCGGTGGCGGCGGCGGAGTCGGCCTCCACCCGGACGCCACCCATGACGTAGTGGCAGGTCGGTCCCACTTCCATGGCCTCGATGGTGATGTCCACCCCGGCCAGCTCCTTGAACTGGTGGTACATCGACGGGAGGCGGCGCCGGATGTATTCGGGGCTCCGGCGGCTGGCGATGTCGAGGTAGACGCCGCCGTGCGGGCTCCCCCGGCCCGCCTTGACCTCGGTGTTGATCGATCGGGCCACCTCGTCGCGGGGGAGCAGCTCCGGCGTCCGCCGGCCGAGGGAGTGGTCCTCGTACCACCGGTCGGCCTCTTCCTCGGTGTCCGCCGTCTCCGCCGCGAACATCTCGGGGATGTAGTTGAACATGAAGCGTGTGCCCTCGGAGTTCCGTAGCACGCCGCCGTCGCCCCGGACCCCCTCGGTGACCAGGATGCCCCGGACCGACAGGGGCCACACCATCCCGGTGGGATGGAACTGCACCGACTCCATGTCGATGAGATCGGCCCCGGCCCACAGGGCCATGGCGTGGCCGTCTCCGGTCGACTCCCAGGAGTTCGAGGTGTACATCCAGCTCTTGCCGATGCTCCCGGTGGCCAGCACCACGGCCTTGGCCTTGAACACCACGAACTCGCCGCTGGGCCGCCAGTAGCCGACCAGGCCCGAGACGGTGCCGTCGCTATCCCGGAGCAGGCGGAGGACCTTCACCTCCATGAACACGTCGATGCCGTCGGTCACTGCCTTTTGCTGCAGGGTGCGGATGAGCTCCAACCCGGTGCGGTCGCCCACGTGGGCCAGCCGGGCGAAACGGTGGCCGCCGAAGTCCCGCTGGAGGATCAGGCCGTCCTTGGTCCGGTCGAAGAGGGCCCCCCAATCCTCGAGCTCCCGGACCCGGTCGGGAGCCTCTTGGGCATGGAGCTGGGCCATCCGCCAGTTGTTCAGCATCTTGCCGCCGCGCATGGTGTCCCGGAAGTGCACCTGCCAGCTGTCCTCGGGATAGACGTTCCCGAGGGCGGCGGCCACGCCACCCTCGGCCATCACCGTGTGGGCCTTGCCCAGGAGGGACTTGCACACCAATGCGGTGCGCAGGCCTTTGGCCTTGGCCTCGATGGCGGCCCGGAGCCCGGCACCGCCGGCGCCGATGACGATGACGTCGAATTCGTGGGTTTCGTACTCTGCCATGTCCCCAGTCCCTCTAGAAATGGAAGCCGGCGTCGTGGATGACCCCGCTGGCCACCAGGCGCACGTACAGATCGGTCAGGGCCACGAAGACCAGGCTCATCCAGGCGAACTGCATGTGCCGGGCGTTGAGGGGGGTCAGTGCCTGCCAGATCTTGTGCCTGATGGGATGCTTGGAGAACTGCTTCACCCCGCCCCCGCAGAGGTGGCGGCAGGAGTGGCAGCTGAGCGAGTAGAGCCACAGGAGAACGGCGTTGATCAACAGGACGACGGTGCCCACGCTGATGCCGATGCCCTGGCCCGGCTGCTCGAAGGCCACCACGACATCGATGGTCAGGATCACGTTGAAGACCAGGCCGGCAAAGAAGAAGTACCGGTGGATGTTCTGGAAGATCAGGGGGAAGCGCGCCTCACCGGTGTAGGAGCGGTGGGCGTCGGCAACCGAGCACGACGGCGGCGACAACCAGAACGACCGGTAGTAGGCCTTCCGGTAGTAGTAGCAGGTCAGCCGGAAACCCAGCGGGAAGATGAGGATGAGCAGCGCCGGGGAGACGGTCCACCAGGTGATGATGGTTCCGGGATGGCTGCCCGGCACGCAGCTGGCTGTGAGGCACGGGGAGTAGAACGGCGAGATCAGGTTCCGGTGCAGCGAGGCGCCGGCGTAGTAGTCCTTGTTCGAGAACGCGGCCCAGGTGGCGTAGCCCACGAACAAGGTGAGCACGGTAGCTGTCACCACCGGCAGGACCCACCAGGTGTCCCTGCGCAGGGTGGGGACCTCCGGACCGCCCCGCACGCCCCCGAGGACCACCGGGGTAACTGTTGCGTCCTCCGTCGTGGTCAAGCCGAGCCTCCCTCTAATGGCCGGTAAAGGCCTGAAATTCCGCGCGAGCCACGGGGCCCGGAGCGCTGACGGTGCATCATCTTTCCACTCCGCCGGGGGGTACGTGAAAACGCCACCGCTCGCTGCCGCGGAACGGGACTCCCCTGGGCACGCGTAGGCTCGTGCCCATGACCCCTCCCGAGTTCACCGAAGCCGCTGATCTCACCGGGACGCCCGCCGGCCCCCCACCCGATGTAACGACGTTAGGCCAGCTCAAAGCGTCGGGCTGGCAGCTGTCGACCGTCGCCGCCGAGATCAGGCGCAATGCCGCCGCTCGGATCGCCGCCGGCCAGCCCCTGGTTCGCGGGGTACTCGGGTTCGAGGACACGGTGCTGCCCCAGCTCGAGAACGCGGTGCTCGCCGGTCACGACATCATCCTGCTGGGGGAGCGGGGACAGGCCAAGACCCGGCTGATCCGCTCACTGGTGTCCCTGCTCGACGAGTGGCTGCCGATCGTCGCCCACTCGGAGATCAACGACGACCCCTTCGCGCCGGTGTCCCGCTACGCCAAGGACCTGGTGGCCGAACAGGGGGACGAGACGCCCATCTCCTGGGTGCCCCGCCGCGATCGGTACGGAGAGAAGCTGGCCACCCCGGACACCTCGATCGCCGATCTCATCGGTGAGGTGGACCCCATCCGGGTGGCCGAGGGCCGGTACCTCTCCGACGAGCTGACCATCCACTACGGGCTGGTCCCCCGGCTCAACCGCGGGATCTTCGCCGTGAACGAGCTCCCCGACCTGGCTGAGCGGATCCAGGTGGGACTGCTCAACGTGCTCGAGGAACGCGACGTGCAGATCCGGGGCCATCGGGTTCGCCTCCCCCTGGACATCATGTTGGTGGCGACGGCCAACCCCGAGGACTACACCAACCGCGGCCGGATCATCACCCCGCTGAAGGATCGCTTCGGTGCGCAGATCCGCACCCACTACCCGCCTGACGCCGCCACCGAGCTGGCCATCGCCCGGATGGAGTCGTACGTCCCCGGCGACATCACCGCCTCGGGTGGCGGGGTGACCCGGGTCGAGATGCCCGACTTCATGGCCGAGGTGGTGGCGGAGCTTAGCCAGCTGGCCCGGCAGAGCCCCCATCTCAACCAGCGCTCGGGCGTGTCGGTCCGGCTCACCATCGCCAACTACGAGACGCTGACGGCCAATGCCACCCGCCGTGCCCTCCGGGCGGGCGAGAGCGAGGCGGTGCCCCGCGTGTCGGACCTGCAGTCGCTGGTGTCCTCGACCCAGGGCAAGGTGGAGATCGAGACCCTCGAGGAGGGCCGGGAAGAGCTGCTCATGTCCCAGCTGGTCTCCGCCGCCGTCCTCACCGTGTTCCGCCGCCGGGTGCGATTCGACGATCCCCAGAGCGTGGTGGCCGCCTTCGGTGAGGACACCGTCGTCCATGCCGGCGACGACCTCCCGTCGTCGTCCTACGCCGAGACGCTGACCCGCATGCCGGTGCTGTCCGGTCCGGTGCTGGCTCTGGCCGGCTCTGAGGACCCTGCCGTCGTGGCCAGCGCCTTGGAGTTCGTTCTGGAGGGGTTGCACCTGACCAAACGGCTCAACAAGGAAGCGGCGGGCCCCAGGGCCACCTATCGGGGTCGGGGCTGAGCCCGTGGGCTGGCGCTTTGACTACCGACGCTGGGACGGCAGCCAGGAAAGCCTGATCGACGACACCGACGCGGTGCTGTCCGAGCTGACCGACGACCTGCTGGCCAACGGGGACCTCCACGAGGCGCTGCAGCGCATGCTCAACCGGGGCTGGGAGACCCCCGACGGCGAACAGGTCCAGGGCCTCCGCGAGCTCCTCGACCGCCTCCGGCTCGAGCGCGAGGACCAGTTGGACCGCGGCGACCTGGGTGGGGCCTACAGCGAGATCGCCGAGGAGCTCCAAGACGTCCTGGACGAGGAGCGCGAGGGCATCGACCAGCTGGAGACGGACGCCCGGAACTCGGGCGACGAGCGCCGCCAGCAGGTCACCGACGAGGTGGCCGCCGAACGGCGCATGCAGCTCGACCTGCTCCCCTCCGACCTGGCCGGGACGGTCCGGGGTCTGCAGAGCTACGAGTTCGTCTCGTCCGAGGCCAGGCAGCACTTCGAGGAGCTCATGGAGAAGCTCAGAGAAGAGGTGACCAAGACCTACTTCGAGCAGGTGTCCGAGGCCATGGCCAACCCCGATCCCGAGCAGCTGGCCCGGATGCGCGACGCCTTCGACGCCCTCAACCGCATGCTCGAGCAGCGCGAGGCGGGCGAGCCCCTCGATCCCAGCTTCGAGTCGTTCATGGAGCGATTCGGCGACCTCTTCCCCGGGCAACCGACCACCCTCGACGAGCTCCTCGAGCAGCTGGCCGCCCAGATGGCCGCGGCCCAGGCCATGTGGAACTCCATGTCGCCCGAGCAGCGGGCCCAGCTCCAGGGGCTGGCCGAATCGCTGTTGGAGGACATGGACCTGCGCTGGCAGGTCGACCGCCTGGGAGAGAACCTCCGGAAGGCCTTCCCCCAGGCCGGGTGGGAGCAGCGCATGCGGTTCAGCGGGGACGAGCCGCTGAGCATGTCCGGCGCAACCGACGCCGCCGCCCGCCTCAAGGACCTCGACGAGCTCGAGACGTTCCTCCGTTCGGCCAACTCACCCGCCGCCCTCTCCGAGGTCGACCTGGACAAGGTGGCCCGCCACCTGGGTGACGACGCAGCCAAGTCCCTGGACCGGCTGGCCAAGCTGGCCAAGCAGCTGGCCGACGCCGGCCTCATCGAGCAACGGGAGGGTCGCTATGAGCTGACCCCCCAGGGCATCCGCCGCATCGGGCAACAGGCTCTGTCCGACCTGTTCGGACAGCTGGACAAGGACCGGATCGGCAACCACCGTGCCACCTGGTCGGGCGTGGGCCACGACCGGGAAGAGACGACCAAGGCGTATGAGTTCGGGGACCCGTTCAATCTGGACCTGTCCCGGACCGTGCACAACGCCGTGCGCCGGGCCGGAAGCGGCGTCCCGGTACGACTCTCCCCCGACGACTTCGAGGTCATCGAGACCGAGGCCCTGACCCGGTCTGCCACCGTGTTGTTGCTCGACCTCTCCCTGTCCATGCCCATGCGGGACAACTTCGTCCCGGCCAAGAAGATGGCCCTCGCCCTGCATACCCTGATCTCCAGCCGGTTCCCCCGGGACTACCTGGGCATCGTGGGGTTCTCGGAGGTGGCCCGGGTCATCGAGCCCGAGGACCTGCCCACGGTCAGCTGGGACTACGTCTACGGCACCAACCTGCAGCACGGCCTGCTTCTGGCCCGCAAGATGCTCGCCCACCAGCCCGGGACCAAGCAGATTATCCTGGTCACCGACGGTGAACCAACCGCCCACCTGGTGCAGTACGCGGACGGCGTCGGCTATGACGTGTACTTCAATTACCCGCCCATCCCCGAGACGCTCGAGGTCACCCTGGCCGAGGTCATGCGGTGCACCCGGGCCGGGATCACCATCAACACCTTCTTGCTCGAGCCCGACCGGGCTCTCCGGGGATTCGTCGAACAGCTGACCAGGATCAACAAGGGGAGGGCGTTCGCCACCTCGCCCGGGGAGCTGGGTGACTACGTGCTGGTCGACTTCCTCCAGCACAAACGGACGCTGCGCACCCGGGGGCGACGAGCCGGCTGAGGGCCGGGTCCCTGATCGCAAGGGGCCGAATAACCGATCTCAAGGGGCTTACTACCTGATCGCGCCTAATTTCACCTTGCGTTTTGAGCTGCAATGGGGAAAGATAACACCGTTGTAGTTACATACGTGCTATGCGGCACACCTGTACCCGCAGTTGATCCGCAGAGCTGAGTGGTGAGGGGAGGCGTGCCGATGGACATCGTGTCGCTGCTGTACGGACGCCAGGAGCAGGGCTGGCAGAACAAAGCCAACTGCATGGGTGTGGACCCTGATCTGTTCTTTCCCGAACGGGGGGCCTCGACTCGGGAGGCCAAAGAGGTCTGCCGAGGCTGTGTGGTCCGCGAGGACTGCCTCGAGTACGCCCTGGCCAACGGGGAGAAGTTCGGTATCTGGGGTGGGCTGTCCGAGCGGGAGCGTCGCCGCCTCCGCCGGGCCCGGGCCATGCAGCGACGTTCCGTCGTCAGCGCCTCCTGAACGAGGAGTGCACCTGACCGGTCGACTCGAGGCGCGCCTCGATCGTCCTTTCCTGGCTTATGTCGAGCTCTCGATGGCGATGCTCCGGGACGGCGGCGAGAACATCGGCCGGAACCAGTCCCACCAGCTCGACCCGGTCCACCGACCCACCGAGTTCGGTGACAGCTCGGGCGATCATGTCGTATATCCGGGCCGGCCCCACCGCGTGCGGTTGAACCAGGTTGCAGCTGACCTGGGCCCTGTTTCCGACGGGTAACCCCAGGCTCCGGACTGCTGATCCCCGGACCGTCCGAGCCACCTGGCGGGCGAGGGCGAGCGCCGACGCCGCACCGTCGTCCGGTCCGACCACCCAGACGTTGTAGGCAACCAGCACCGGACGGGCGCCGACCGCGGTGGCACCGGCGGTGGGGTGAGGGGTCCGGGGACCGGTGTCGGGATCGGCGGATCGAAATGCCTCTCTTCTGACGGTTGGGAGGCTCCGTTCGGGGCCGTAGAGGAAGCAGGGCAGGTGCAGGTTCTGGCCCGCCCACCGGGCGAAGTCGTTCCTGAGGGAGACGACCTGGTCGAGAGGGCCATCCAGCGTGACGAAGGGCACGACGTCGCACGCACCGAGGCGGGGATGCACCCCCCGGTGGACCCGCATGTCGATCAGCGCGCACGCCTCTCGGACCACGGCCCGTGCGGCAGCTACGACGTCGAAGACCGAGCCTCCGAGGGTGAGCACCGATCGGTGATGGTCGGGATCGGAGTGGACATCGAGCAGCGTCGGCCCGGCCACCAGCGCCACTGCATCGACGACGGAATCATCCCGGCCCTCGCTGATGTTGACCACGCACTCGACGGTCATGAGCATGGGGCCGCCCGGCGACCCCGCGAGCGGTCAGACCCGAGCGGCGTGGGACAAGCGACGACGGCGGAGGATGCGGCGACGTTCCCGCTCCGACTTGCCGCCCCAAACCCCGTGATCGACTCGCTCGTCCAAGGCATACTGGAGACAGGCCTCGGCGACAGGGCATTCGGCGCAGACCCGCTGTGCCTCTTGGACACCGATGCCGTCGCTGGGGAAGAAGAAGGACGGCGAGAGATCTCGGCACTTACCCTGACTCATCCAGTCCGTACCCATGACGACCTCCCTGACACTCGGCGGCGGCATAGTCGTGATCGTTTCCCGATCCCGCTCCCGCCGGTTCCACAGGTAGTCTCGCATTTCAAGGTGTTCGTCGGCGCGAAACGAGCCAGAGTTGATGGAATCCTCACAATTTTCTTATGGAGGACCAGGTTCTTCTTATGAAGG
>DASXMT010000228.1:0-7843 GCA_036495505.1 Acidimicrobiales bacterium
TAGTTCCGAGTCCCTGGAAGCAGCGATACTCTTGCCGAACGTGCGGTTGATCGGTAAGTTGCCCCGCACTAGGGGGTCCACCACGATCCTTCGACGCATGCCGTCCAGGCCCGGGTCCGGGCGGGGCGGCTTCCGGTGTCGTTCGTCGTGCAGTGCACCGCCATGACCCGAAGTGGCCGTGTTCGGTCGCGTTCGGAACGATGTGGCCAGTCACGACGAGTAGGAAGCGAAGGGAGCAGCACCGATGATCCATCTTCTCGCCGAGGGGGGGTACCAGGCCTTTTTTCTCGGGTCCACCGAGAAGATCCTCTTGCTGGCAGCCCTGGTGGCCTCCCTGGCCTCTATCGTCACCGCCCTCCTCCTGGCCCGGGGGGTCCTCGCCGCCGACCAGGGCACCGCTTCGATGAAGGACATCGCCAAGGCCGTCCAGGAGGGGGCCGAGGCCTTCCTGTCTCGTCAGTTCAAGACCATCTTGATCATCATCGTCCCCTTGGCCGTCCTCATCTTCTTCACCGCTACCAAGGTGACCCATGTTTCCCACGGGCAGACCATCGTCGACCTCAAGTTCTGGCAGGCCGGTCTGTACCGGGTGATCTGCTTCCTGGGCGGGGCCCTGTGCTCGGGGCTGACCGGCTTCATCGGCATGAGCCTGGCCGTGCGGGGCAACGTGCGCACGGCGGCGGCCGCGCGTGACGGGAAGATGGCCGGGGCCCTCAAGGTCGCCTTCCGGACGGGCGCCATCACCGGGTTGTTCTGCGTGGGACTCGGCCTGTTGGGGGCCACCATCATCGTCTTCATCTTCCAGAACACGGCCACCTCGGTCCTGATCGGCTTCGGCTTCGGCGCCTCGCTCCTGGCTCTGTTCATGCGGGTTGGCGGCGGCATCTTCACCAAGGCCGCCGACGTCGGCGCGGACCTGGTGGGCAAGGTCGAGGCCGGGATCCCCGAGGACGACCCTCGCAACGCCGCCACCATCGCCGACAACGTGGGCGACAACGTGGGCGACTGCGCCGGCATGGCCGCTGACCTGTTCGAGTCCTATGTCATCACCATCATCGCCTCCATCATCTTGGGAGTGACCGCCTTCATGTCCATCGGGCGAGGCCACGTGGCCGGCCGGACGGTGATCTTCCCGCTGCTGATACCGGCCATCGGCATCGTGGCCACCATTATCGGCATCTTCGTGGTCCGGACCCGAAAAAACGACAAGAACGCCATGGGCCCCATCAACCGGGGGGTGTGGACGGCGGCGGTGCTCACCGTCGGGGGCACCGCCGTGGTGGCCGGGGTCTACATGCATTACTGGAAGGCCTTCTACGCAGTGCTCACCGGCGTCATCTTGATGCTGGTGGCCAGCGCCATCACCGAGCACTTCACCTCGACCGAGCGCAGCCCGGTCCGAGAGATAGCCGAGTCGGCCCGTACTGGGCCGGCCACCACCACCCTGGCCGGCATCGCCATCGGACTGGAGTCGTCGGTGTGGGCCATCATCGCCATCGCCATCGCCATCGCCGTCTCGGTGCTCATGGCCGGCGGTAACGTCGAGCTCTCGCTCTACCTGGTCTCGTTGACCGGTATCGGGTTGCTGTCGACGGCGGGCATGATCGTGTCCGAAGACAGCTTCGGCCCGGTCTCGGACAACGCCGCCGGCATCGCTGAGATGTCCGGTGAGTTCACCGGGGAGGCCGAGCGCGTCATGGTCAGCCTGGACGCGGTGGGCAACACCACCAAGGCGGTGACCAAGGGGGTGGCCATCGGCTCGGCGGTGATCGCCTCGGTCTCGCTGTTCGCCTCGTTCATCGAGACCATCGGGTCACAGCTCAACCTGCACGCCCCGCTCATCGGGCACGTCGGCTACGACGTCAACTGGCTGTTCAACCAGGCCCAGACGCAGATCAACGTCTCGCACCCGACCGTCTTCATCGGCCTGCTCATCGGTGGTTCGGTGGCCTTCATCTTCTCTTCCCTGGCCATCCGGGCCGTGGGGCGCTCGGCCGGCACCGTGGTCCAGGAGGTGCGCCGGCAGTTCCGCGAGCACCACGGGATCATGGACTACACGGAGAAGCCCGAGTACGGGAAGGTCATCGCCATCTGCACCACGGCCTCCCAACGGGAGCTGGCCACGCCCGCACTCCTGGCCATCCTGACCCCGGTCATCGTCGGATTCGGCATCAACTACCTGGCCCTGGGGGCGTTCCTGGTCGGCGCCATCCTGACCGGCCAGTTGATGGCCAACTTCCTGTCCAACTCGGGCGGGGCTTGGGACAACGCCAAGAAGTACATCGAGGACGGCCACGAGGGTGGCAAGGGCTCCGAGGCCCACAAGGCCGCAGTGATCGGTGACACCATCGGCGACCCGTTCAAAGACACGGCCGGACCGGCGCTCAACCCGCTCATCAAGGTGATGAACCTGGTGTCGCTGCTCATCCTCCCCGCGGTGATCACCCTTCGGGTCCACACCGGAGCTCGCCTGGGAATCGCCGCCGCGGCACTCGTCGTCTTGCTGGTGGCGATCGCCTTCTCCAAGCGGAAGACCGAGGCCATGGACAGCGATCTGCCTGCACCGGAGGTCGCCGCACGCGACGAGGCAGCCACTGCAGCCGTCAGCGCGGCCCACGACTGAGCCCCTTGGGCAGGCATGCCGCAACCCCGGGTCGGCGGCCCCGGGGTTGACAGCGGGAGACCGTGGCGTTCACCCTGTGTCGCGACAGCCATGGCACCCACCGACCTGACAGACGAGACCACCGTGCCCGAGGACAATTCCGTCCCCGCACCCGGACGACCAGCGGCGAGGCGAGGAAGGTCGTCGGGAAAGCCCCTGGTCATCGTCGAATCTCCAGCCAAAGCCAAGACCATCGCCGGCCTGCTCGGCTCGGGGTACGTGGTCGAGTCGTCCATCGGCCACATCCGGGATCTGCCCCGACGGGCCGACGAGGTCCCCGCCGCCTTCAAGGGCGAGGAATGGTCCCGGCTGGGCGTGGACGTGGACAACGGCTTCAAGCCGCTGTACGTGATCTCTTCGGACAAGAAGTCCCAGGTCTCCAAGCTGAAGCAGCTGGTCAAGCAAGCCAGCGAGGTCTACCTGGCTTCGGATGAGGACCGCGAGGGCGAGTCCATTGCCTGGCACCTCCTCGAGGTGCTGGCCCCTACGGTGCCGGTCAAGCGGATGGTCTTCCACGAGATCACCCGGGCGGCCATCGAACGGGCGGTTGACGAGTGGCGTGACCTCGATCGACGGCTGGTCGATGCCCAAGAGGCCCGGCGGATCCTCGACCGGCTCTACGGCTACGAGGTCTCTCCGGTTTTGTGGAAGAAGATCATGCCCCGCCTCTCTGCCGGCCGGGTCCAGAGCGTGGCTACCAGGATGGTGGTTGAGCGGGAACGGGCCCGCATGAAATTCCGCTCGGCATCCTGGTGGGGCCTCGAGGGCACGTTCACCACCGAGGCGTCGTCCGAGTCCGCTCCGGCGTCCCTGGAGGCGTCGCTGGCCTCCGTGGACGGCACGCCGCTCGCCTCGGGACGGGACTTCTCCGAGCTGGGCGAGCTCACCTCCCCGGGCAGCGTCGTGGTCCTGAACGAGGCCGATGCCCGCTCCCTGGCCGCCGGTCTCGAGGACCGGCCCTTCGCCGTCACATCGGTGACCGAGAAGCCATTCCGGCGCTCGCCGGCAGCACCGTTCATGACCTCCACGCTCCAACAGGACGCCGGGCGGAAGTTGCGGTTCAGCTCGCAACGCACCATGCAGATCGCCCAGCGCCTCTACGAGGGTGGATGGATCACCTACATGCGCACCGACTCCACCACCCTCTCCGATCAGGCACTGACCGCGGCCCGGTCACAGGCCGCCTCGCTGTACGGGGCCGACTACGTCCCCGCCCAGGTGCGCCGGTACGAGCGCAAGGTGAAGAACGCCCAAGAGGCCCACGAGGCCATTCGCCCGGCCGGGGAGTCGTTCCGGACCCCCGATGAGGCGTCGAGGTCGCTTTCCGGTGACGAGTACCGCCTCTACGACCTGATTTGGAAGCGCACCGTCGCCTCTCAGATGGCCGATGCCACCGGCACCAGTGCGCAGATCCGCTTGGCCGGCACGGCCACCGACGGCAGAGTGGCCGAGTTCTCGGCCAGCAGCACGGTCATCCGGTTCCCCGGGTTCCTCCGTGCTTATGTCGAGGGCGAGGACGATCCCGAGGCCGAGCTGGCCGACCGGGAGGTGCATCTTCCGCCGGTGTCCGAAGGCGATCCGTTGTCGGCCGAGTCCATCGACGCGGGATCGCACGCCACCCAGCCGCCCGCCCGCTACACCGAGGCGTCGTTGGTCAAGGCCATGGAGGAGCTGGGCGTTGGCCGCCCCTCCACCTACGCCAGCGTGATCGCCACCGTGCTCGACCGGGGATACGTCTGGAAGAAGGGCACGGCCCTGGTGCCGTCCTTCACCGCCTTTGCCGTGGTCGGCCTGCTCGAGCGCTACTTCAGCGATCTCGTCGACTATGGCTTCACCGCGTCGATGGAAGACGATCTTGATGCCATCGCCTCGGGCACAGCCGAGGCCCTCCCGTGGTTGACCCGGTTCTACTTCGGCTCGGGCAACGGGCAAGCGAACGGCTCGGGCAACGGGCAAGCGAACGGCTCGGGGACCGCGAACGGCGTCGGTGGGCGGTCCCAGGTGGAGCGGATGGGGCTGAAGCACTAGGTGGCCACCTACCTCGGCGAGATCGACGCCCGAGAAATCAACTCGATTCCTCTGGGTACCGGGTCCGACGGCCAGGAGATCGTGGCCCGGGTAGGGCGCTACGGGCCCTATCTCCAGCGGGGCGAGGATCGGGTGTCCATTCCCGACGATCTCGCTCCTGACGAGCTGACTCCGGAACGGGCCGAATCCCTCCTCGAGGCTCCGTCGTCCGATCGGGTGCTGGGTGAGCATCCGGACACAGGGCTACCCATCCAGGTTCGCGCCGGCCGCTTTGGTCCCTACATCCAGCTGGGCCAGATCGTCGACGGCGGTCCCAAACCGAAGACGGCATCGCTGTTCGCGTCGATGTCGCCGGCTGCCATCACGCTCGAGGAAGCGCTCGAGTTGTTGAAGATCCCCCGGGTGGTCGGTGTCGACCCGGCCACAAACGAGGAGATCGTCGCCCACAACGGCAAGTTCGGTCCTTATGTGAAAAAGGGTACCGACAGCCGGAGCCTGGTGAGCGAGCAGCAGATCCTCGACATCACGATGGACGAGGCCTTGGCGCTGTTCGCTCAGCCCAAGACCAGGCGGGGCCGGGCCGCGGCCGGACCGCTCCGGGATATGGGAGCCGATCCTGACACCGGCTTGCCCATGTTGGTGAAGGACGGCCGGTTCGGTCCCTACGTGACCGACGGAACCACGAACGCCTCGCTGCGCAAGGGCGATGACGTCAGCGAGCTGACCGTCGAGCGGGCGGCGGAGCTACTGGCCGAGCGCCGTGCCGCGGGTCCCTCGACCCGGAAGAAAGCCCCGGCCAAAAAGAAGGCGGCTACGAAGAAAGCCCCGGCCAAGAAGGCCCCGGCCAAGACGTCAACAACGAAGAAGTCAACGGCCAAGAAGAATGCTCCGGCCAAAAAGGCGGTAGCCAAGAAGGCGGCAGCCAAGAAGGCACCAGCCAAGAAGGCCACAGGTGCGACGAACGCGACCGGGGTGGCTCAGGACCGGTCATGAGCGCGAGCAGGCGCGGTCGTCTGATCGCCCTCGAGGGGATCGACGGATGCGGCAAGTCCACCCAGGCGGCATTGCTGGCCGATCACCTGAAAGCCAGGCTCACCTTTGAGCCCGGCGCCACACCACTGGGTACCGCCCTCCGTGAGCTGGTGTTGAACCCGGCGCTGCCCGACTTGGAAGGCCGGGCCGAGGCTTTGCTCATGGCCGCTGACCGGGCCCAGCACACCGCCGAGGTCATCGACCCGCTCCTTGCTGCAGGGGTGTCCGTGGTCACCGACCGGTTCACTGCGTCGACGCTGGCCTATCAGGGCTTCGGGCGGCGGCTCGATCTGACTGCGCTGGTGATGCTGAACGAGTGGGCCACGGCCGGAACTTCGGCCGATGTCAACGTACTCATCGACGTACCGCTCGAGGTTGCCCGCACCCGGATGGAGCCGGCTCGGGCTGACCGGTTCGAAGGCTTGGGTGAGTCATTCCAGTGCCGTGTCCTCGACGGTTACCGGCAACTGGTCAAGTCCGATCCCGGCGCGTGGGTGGTCGTCGACGGCACCGGGGATGTTGCCGCCGTCGCTGAACGGGTGCGCCGGGCGGTGGCGGAACGGCTGGACCATGACTGACGGCCCCCGGTCCGATGCGGCTGGGACCGAGGGGACTGGGACAGGGATCTCCGTGCCGGGGCTCTACGACGCGGTCGTCGGCCAGCCCCGTGCCGTGAGCCAGCTTCGAGCGGCGGCGTCCCGGCCGGTGCACGCCTATCTGTTCCACGGTCCGCCGGGCTCGGGCAAGCGCGCCGCGGCCCGGGCCTTTGCCGCCTCGCTGCTCTGCCCACGGGGGGGATGCGGCGAGTGCAACGACTGTCGGCGGGCCATGGCCGGCACCCATCCCGATCTGGTGTTGATCGAGCGGACCGGTGCCTCGCTGGACGTCGACGAAGCCCGGACCATCGTGTCCCGCGCTCAGCGGCGGCCTCTGGAGGCGAAGCGTCAGGTGCTGTTGGTTCCTGATGTTCACCTGGCTGACAAGGCGGCGCCGGCGTTGTTGAAGACGGTGGAGGAGCCGCCACCGACCACCGTGTTCGTCTTGCTGGCCGACGATCTCCCCGCCAGTCTGGACACCATCGCCAGCCGGTGCGTGAAGGTGGCCTTCGATCCGGTTCCGGCCGAAGAGGTGGCCCAGTGGCTGATGACTCACGGGGTGGGCCAGGACACCGCCCGTTCGGTGGCAGCCGTGTCGGGCGGCCGGCTCGACCGGGCGCGCCTGTTGGCCACCGATCCCGAGTTCGCCCACCGCCAAGAACAGTGGCGAACCGTCCCGTCCCGGCTCGATGGCACCGGTGCTGCTGCGGCCATCGTGGCGTCGGAGCTGCTGGCTTCGGCCGAAGGAGCCCTCGGACCGCTCCAGGACCAACAAGCGGCGGAGTTGGCCACGTTGGCCGACCGGGCGGAGTCGGTTGGGGCACGCGGTGTTCCCGGACGCAAGGACATCGACGATCGTCATCGTCGGGAGGCCCGTCGCTTCAGAACAGACGAGTTGCGCATGGGTCTGGCCACGTTGGCCGGGGCCTACCGGGATCGGTTGGTGGCCGGCAGCGACGGTGGCTCCGTCCCCGACGTTCGCCGCGCAGCCATGGCCGTGGACGCCCTCGACCAGGCTGCCGCCGCTCTGGTCCGGAACCCGAACGAGGCCCTGCTGCTGGAATCGCTGATGGTCTCGCTTTCGGGCATGGAGACCCCATGACTATTCGTTAGGGCGTCGGATAGCCCGTCGGGGTCGCCTGGGTAGCTCAGTCGGCAGAGCAACCACCCGTCAATCGCCGATATCCGCATGAACTGTGCTGCACCGCAGGTAGATCGCCGATCCGCCGCATCGCCACGAAACCCGAGTGTGAGCGGCAGCCCTCTGCTACTCTCCGGCTGCGTCAAGTGGAGTGGAAGGCACATTTAGTGATGTCACGCCTATTGTTCAACCCGGTTCAGGTCGCGAAAACCCAATGTTCTCTCTAAAGGTGGTCAGACACTCCCGTCGGGTGGCCAGATTCCCGCGGGGGAAACTGGCATCAGCCTCCCTCCGATTCTCCATCCGGGCCGGGTTGATCGCCGCGATCGTCGCCGCAATGCTTGCCTTGGTGGTGCCGGTTGCCGCCAGCGCCTCGGCGGCGCG
>DASXMT010000229.1:0-6679 GCA_036495505.1 Acidimicrobiales bacterium
GGCCGAACATCCCCGTCGAGGTTGTCATCACGATGCGGCCGTAACCTGGTCGACCATGTGGGGCCAGGCAGCACGGGTCGTGTTGAAGGAACCGCGGATGTGCACGGCGAGGTGGGCTTCGAGGTTGTCGGCGTCGACCGCCGGCAGGCTGCCAAACCGGATGATGCCGGCGTTGTTGACCACGATATCGATGTGTCCGAACGCGTCGACTGCGGCATCGACGAGGGACTGGCCGCCTGCCACTGTGGATACGTCACTGGTATCGGCGATGGCGATTCCGCCAGCGTCGACGATCTCGGCGGTGACGGTGGACGCCGGCTGGTCGTCGGATCCGTCACCCTCCATGGTGCCACCGAGGTCGTTGACGACGACGCTGGCGCCGCGCCCGGCCAAGAGGAGGGCGTAGGCCCTCCCGATGCCGCGACCGGCGCCGGTGACGACGGCCACGCGACCGTCGAAATTGTACCTGCTCATCTGTGGGCACCCCTCTGGTAGATCGACCGTTGGTACAGGACGTGGCTCAGTTCTTCAGCCGTGGATCTCCTGGTGTCAGCGTGGTGGTGAAGCCCCAGGGAATCCCCAGGCTGGTGGCCGGGTCGGTGACGATGGTGTCGTCTGACCGGGCTTGGATGCGCAGGCCCTGTGCCTCGAGGTGGCGCTCGGCCCGTCCGAGGTCGGCGACCTTCCAGGTGATCGCGTGGTACGTGTCGTTGGGATCGTCATGGGACCAGTCGGCGTGCGCCGAGGTGCCGACGTCGGGAACGGCGTACTCGAGGATGGAATCAGCAAGGTGGACGTACGTGCTGGAGGTTCCCCTGATCTCGTCGCGGCCCTCATGCACGATCGTGCCGCCCAGCACATCGACGACGAGGCGGAGGGCTCGTTCCGGACGGCCGGTCAGCACGGTGTGGTGCGAACAGCGCTCGATCCCGAGAGGATCGTCGGCCGATTGCGGTGGCACCGTCCAGCCCGGTGCGATCCGGGGGTCGAGCGGAAAGGGAATGGCAGGGAAGAACTCGTAGCGGAGGCCGGCGTCTTCCGGCACGGAGAAGAAGAGGGGCATCTTGGAGCCGGCGGCGGTGGGCGGGTCGTCGCCGGCGGCCACCTCGTCAACCTGGTTGATGACTTGAAATCCGTTGCCCTTGAGCGCTTGGAAGAGCTCGGGCATCCCCTCGAAGTACCATCCGAACCCTTTCAGGTGGGGCTGTTCGACCGTCGCATAGCGCTGCACCCCGAGAAGCACGTATCGCTTGGGGTCGATGGTGTCGAACAAGACGTCGCTGATCGGGGTGAAGGTCGAGTAGTCGGTCGGGTACCCCTCCCGTGGAGGAGCGTTGCGGGACAGGGATGCCAGTGGGGTGCTCGTTCGGCCGAAGACCCGCTCGAACCAGCGCTCGGCTCCGGCCAGGTCGGGGACGTGGTGGCTGGGGTGGTACATCATCGTCACTCGAAAGTGACGGGTGCCACCCTGCACTTCGGTCGGGCTCTCCACGTTTTCGGACATCGCTCGCCTCTCGTCGGTTCTGTTGCCTGGGTGACCCTGGTCTCGCCGTGCCTGGGTTTGGGCCTGTCCTCCTAGACCTGGGCCAGTCGCTGGAGCGCGGTGGTGATGTCTTGGCGATCGGGCAACCACTCCTGCTCCAGGTTCGGCGCATAGGGAGGGGGAGTGGGAGCGGCACCAACTCGAACGATGGGGGCGTCGAGATCCCAGAATGCGTCGCGTGCCACCGTGGCCGCGATCTCCGCTCCGATGCCGAAGGGCACGACCGCTTCGTGGGCGATCAGGAGCCGGTTCGTCTTGTGCACCGACTCGAGGATGGGGGCCATATCCAGGGGAGCCACGGTCCTGAGATCGATCACCTCGACCGAGACGCCCTCGCCGGCCACCATGTCGGCCGCGGCCAGGGCCTCGTGGACCATGCGGGAAACCGACACCACCGTGACGTCGGTGCCGGTTCGCACCACGGCCGACTTGCCGATGGGAAGGATGTACTCCTCGGGGGGCTGTGGGCCCTTCATGCCGTAGAGGAGGCGGTTCTCGATGAAGACCACGGGATTGGGGTCCTGGATGGCGGCCCGCAGGAGGCCGTAGGTGTCGGCGGGTGTCGACGGCATCACGACGCTCAGCCCCGGAATGTGGGCGAGCAGTGCCTCGAGGCTCTGCGAGTGCTGGCTCCCCGATGATCGGCCGGCGCCGAATTGGGTTCGGACGGTCAGCGCCATCTCGGCCGTGCCTCCGGTCATGAAGGGCATCTTCGCCGCCTGGTTGAGGAGCTGGTCGAGGCACACGCCGACGAAGTCGAGGTACATCAGCTCGACCACCGGTCGCATGCCGGCCATGGCCGCGCCGACGCCGAGGCCCATGACGGCCGTCTCCGAGATCGGTGTGTCGTGAACCCGGTCACCGAACTTGTCATGCAACCCGCGCATAAGCCCGAACACGTTGCCCCCGTGGGCTACGTCGATACCGGCTACGAACACCCGGTCGTCGCCGGCCAGCTCCACTTCGAGGGCGGAGTGGACGGCGTCCAGCGTCCGGAAGATGGGGGCATCCTCGGTTGGCGCCGGTGGCTCGGGAAGCTCCGGGCGGGGGCGCGTCACGAAGGCACCGAGGTCGGCGGTGTCGGGATGGGCCAGGCGCCGGGCCTCCTCGACCGCCTCGTCGAGCTCTCGGGCCACGGACGACTCCAACGAAGCGATGTCGTCGCTGGTGAACCCGGCGGACTCGAGGCGTCGGGCGTGGGCGATGAGGGGGTCCCGATCCTTCCAGGCCTCGACTTCGGCCTGCTCCCGGTAACGCTGAGGGTCCCCCTCGTAGTGGCCGTGCCAGCGGTACGTGGTGGCCTCCACGATGGCCGGACCTCCTCCGCCACGAACAGCCTCCACAACGCTCGTCATCACGCTTGCCGTGGCGGTGACGTCGTTGCCGTCCACGGCGACGTAGCCGACGTCGTATCCCGAGGCTCGACGTTCCAGGGTTGCTGCCGTCTGCGTGGCCGCCGGCGAGAACTCGGCATAGCCGTTGTTCTCGCACCAGAAGACCACCGGGAGCTGCCACACCGAGGCGAGGTTCATGGCCTCATGGAACGCGCCTTGGGCGACGGCACCGTCCCCGAAGAAGGCAACGGCGACGCCACCGTCCGCTCGGAGCTGGGACGCCGTCGCGGCCCCCACGGCGATGGGAAGACCGGCGGCCACGATCCCGTTGGCGCCGAAGATCCCGATGCTGGGGTCGGCGATGTGCATCGAGCCGCCGCGACCACGGTTCGTTCCCGGTTCCTTGCCCATCAACTCGGCGAACATGGCCATCGGCGCCAGGCCCTTGGCCAGGCAGTGTCCATGACCGCGATGGTTAGACGTGATCACGTCGGTGGGCAGGATCGGCCAGCAGGCGCCGACGGCCGAGGCCTCTTGACCGGTCGACAGGTGGACGAACCCGGGGACCTCGCCGTCGCGGTAGAGGTCGGACACGCGCGCTTCGAAACCTCGGATCAGCAGCATGCGGCGGTGCATCTCGAGGAGATCGGCGCCCGAGTAATCGAACGCCAACGGCTGGGCCGGATTCACGGTTGTGTAGTGTACTGGTCGGTCGGTACAGTCATCCACATGGGAAGTAGGGCGATGTCCCAGCAGATCGAGATACCCGACTCGTTCCCCGGTGTGGGTGACGTCAGCGGGCGGCGGGTGGTGCTGACCGGCGCCAGCAGGGGGCTGGGCGAGTTGATAGCCCACGCATTTTCGCGTGGCGGGGCAAGCGTTGCCTTGGTGGCGCGCACTGAGCGAGACCTCAAGGCGGTCGCCGACGCGCTGCCGGGGCCGACCCTCCTGTTCCCCGGCGATGTCCGAGACGCCGAGTTCAACGAGGCGGTGGCCGAAGGGACGGTCTCGGCGTGGGGGGGAGTGGATGTCTGGATCTGCAATGCCGGGATCTCGCCCATTGTGGCCGGGCCCTTGGGCACCGCGCCCCACGTGTGGCGGGAGGTGATCGACGTCAACCTTACGGGTGCGTTCTTCGGCGCCTGCGCCGCCGCTCGCGTGATGAGTGACGGGGGCCGGGTCATCTTCACCGGCTCGGTGCTGGGTGAGCGGCCGTGCAAGGGTCTGGCCGCCTACAGCGCTTCCAAGGCCGGGCTGGTGGGGATGGCCAGGGGCTTGGCCCTCGATCTGGCCGCCCAGGGCATCACCGTGAACGTGGTCGCCCCGGGCTGGTTCGATTCGCCCATGGCGGAGGCGTGGATGAGCAACGACCGATCGTCGGAGTCCATCCGTGGCCATACCGCCCTGAAGCGCTGGGGCGGGTCCGCCGATCTGGCCGGAGCCTTCCAGTTCCTCGCCTCCGACGCGGCGGCCTTCGTCACGGGGGTCGTGCTCAACGTCGACGGAGGATATCTCCTGGTATGAGGGCGCAGGTCCGGTTGTGTCGTGGAGCGAGAGGTCGACCGATGGACCGTGCTCGAGTCGAGAGGGGAGAGGGCGATGGGTGAGGAGCAACGGGTCATCGCCATCCTGGGAGCGGGGGGAACCCTCGGCGCAGCAATTTCCCGTCAGCTGGGCGGCGAACCCCGCACCGCTCTGGTGGTGAGCGACATCAGCCCTTCGTCCCTCGAGGCCACCATCGACGGTCTCCCTGACCATGGTGCGCCCGTCGAGACCGTGCTGGCTGATGTCAGCCACTTCGAACAGGTCGAAGCGGTGGTGGAGCGAGCGCAGCAGCAGTTCGGGCACCTGGACGTGCTGGTCAGCAACGCCGGCGTGCTGTCGCCCAACGGCCGAATTCACAATCTGAGCACCGAGGACTGGGACCGGGCCTTCCACATCAACGTCATGGGCTCGGTCAACGCCATCCGGGCGGCGGTCCCCGCCATGCGTCAGCGGGGCTCGGGCTCGATCGTCCTGACCGCTTCGGTTGCCGGTCTGACCGCATGGACGCATACCTCGCCGTACTGCGTGACCAAGGCCGCAGTGATCCACCTGGCCAAGGTGGCGGGCCTCGAGTACGCCCGCGACGGGATTCGGGTCAACTGCGTGTGCCCGGGAACATTCCTGTCCGCCATCCACCGCGACCTCCCCCCCGATGCGATCGATGCCATGTCGGCAAAGCATCCCCTCGGCCTGGGATCGCCGGCTGACCTGGTCGGGGCCTACTCCTACCTGGCCGGCGATGCATCCCGTTGGACGACGGGCTCGGCGATGGTCGTCGACGGTGGCTACTCCGCCCCCTAGAAGGAGATACTGCAATGAGCCCGGATCCCGGAGGGGAAACTGTGACCGAATTCGACAACGTTGACTTCTTTCGCGGCGATGAGTTGATCGACGACCCGTACCCCTTCTTCGACCATCTTCGCCAGCGGTGCCCCGTGCAGCGGGAGCCGTACCACGGGGTCATGATGGTCACCGGGTACACGGAGGCGGTGTCGGTGTACACCAATCCGGAGACGTTCTCCTCGTGTGCCTCGGTGAGCGGGCCCTTCCCGGGTTTCCCCGTCCCCCTCGATGGTGACGACGTGAGCGAGATCATCGAGGAGCACCGCGACCAGCTGCCGTTCAGCGATCAGATCATTACCTTTGATCCACCCAAGCACACGGACCACCGGGGTCTTCTCATGCGGCTCCTCACCCCGAAGCGACTGCGCGAGAACGAGGAGTTCATGTGGAGTCGTGCCGATCGCAAGATCGACGACTTCTTCTCGGAGGGTCGGTGCGAATTCATGAGTGACTACGCCGGCCCCTTCGCCCTGTACGTCATCGCCGACCTGCTGGGTGTGCCCGAGTCCGACCACGAGTGGTTCCGCGAGGAGCTGCAGGGGTCTCGCAACCGCGAGCGGTCCGTCGGCAGCACGTCGACCGAGATGGGCCATCATCCCCTCGAGCCGCTCTACAGCCGGTTCTCGACCTACATCGAGGAGCGTCGGCACGAGCCGCGTCAGGACGTGCTCACCGCCATGGCCACCACGCGCTTCCCCGACGGCTCGCTTCCCGACGTCATCGACGTGGTTCGCATAGCCGTCAACCTGTTCTCGGCCGGACAGGAGACCACCGTCCGGCTCCTGGCCTATGCCCTTCAGACCATCGGCGAGCGCCCGGACCTGCAACAGGTGCTCCGCGACGATCCCACCCGGATCCCCGATTTCGTGGAGGAGTGCCTGCGGATGGAGAGCCCGGTGAAGGGGGATTTCCGAGTCGCTCGCCGGTCGACCGACGTCGGCGGCGTTGCGGTACCAGCCGGCACCACGGTGATGGTGGTCAACGGGGCGGCCAACAGGGACCCCGCTCACTTCGAGTGCCCGGACGAGTTCCGCCTGGAACGGCCGAACGCGGGGTCCCATCTCTCCTTCGGGCGCGGCGTCCATGCTTGTCCGGGAGGAGCGCTGGCCCGGGCCGAGACCCGGATCAGCCTCGAGCGCCTGCTCGCCCGGACCGGGACCATCACGATTTCGGAGGCGGCCCACGGCCCGCCGGGCGACCGGCGCTACCAGTACGCGCCCACCTACATTCTGCGGGGTCTCCAGCGCCTCGAACTGGAATTCACCCCGGCTGACTGAGCCGGTCATCGACCGGACGTCGACGGCCTTGGGCCGAGATGGTCACCGACCGAAAGAAGGAGCAATTGATGCGCGTCGCTGTGGTTACCGGAGGAGGATCCGGTATGGGCCGCTCCATCTGCCTCGACCTGGCCAGA
>DASXMT010000230.1:0-17721 GCA_036495505.1 Acidimicrobiales bacterium
CTAACATCGGCGCGCACACAAGACCGGGGAGCGTCCCCAGCACCCGTGGGAGGTCATCGTGTTCGCACCCCTGGCCCGAATGGTCACCGGGCACCCGTGGCGGGTCCTTGCCATGTGGGTCGTCGCCTCCGTGGCCATCGTCGTGTTCTCCCCATCGATCAGCTCCGTGACCAACGCCAATTCGGCCAGCTTCCTCCCAGGCCACTATCAGTCGGTGCAGGCGCAAGTGGCCCTGGCCAGGTACTTCCCCAAGCAGTCGGGCAACACCGACCTCCTCGTGGTCGAGCGCGCCGACAGCGCACCCCTGACCGCGGCCGACCAGCAGGAAGTGACGAAATTCGCCGCCGACCTGAGCCACGCGGGCATCAAGGGCGTCACCGGCACGTTCACTTCTTCCGCGCTGCTCTCGCCCAACGGGAAGGCCCAGCTGGTCAACGTGAACCTTCATGGTCAACCGGGCGAACTGGCGGTCAACAACACCGTCAAAGCAATTCGGGCCGCCGTTCAGCACGAGCTGACCGGGACCGGCCTCAACGCCGGCCTCACCGGTGCATCGGCCATCGCCCTCGACACCAGCAATGCCTTCGCCAAGGCCCAGAACATCATTGCCATCGCCACCATCCTGCTCATCGTCATCCTCTTGGGCCTCATCTTCCGAAGCGTGGTGATCGCCGTCCTTCCCGTCGTGCTCATCGGGCTCATCCACCAGGTGGCCAGCTCGTTGGTGGCCGCCCTGGCCCACGCCCTGGGCTTCGACGTGGGCACCCTGCTCGGTCCCCTGCTCATCGTGGTCTTGTTCGGCATCGGAACCGATTACTTCGTCTTCCTCGTCTTCCGCTACCGAGAGAACCTGACCAACGGCGCCGAACCGATGGAGGCACTGCAGCACGCCACCGAGGTGGTGGGCGAAGTCATCTCCTCGTCTGCCCTCACCGTGATCGCCGCCTTCGCCGCGTTGCTCCTCTCCTCACTCGGCCTGCTGCGAACGCTGGCTCCCGGATTGATCATCTCGGTCGTCCTGATGTTGCTCAGCGCGTTGACCCTCATACCCGCGGTGCTCGCCCTCCTCGGTCGCCACGTGTTCTGGCCCGCCCATCGGCAGAAGCCGGCGGGCGCCGAGACCTATTCGTCCAAGGTCGGGAAGTACGTGGGGCGCCATCCCGGACGTATCGTCGCTGGCTACGGCGGCGTGTTATTGGTCCTGGCCATCGCCGCCTTCGGCTTCCGAGCCAACTACGACGAGGTCGGCGAGCTCCCGACCACTTCCCCGTCCGTGGTGGCCTACGACCAGATGCAACGGGACTTCCCTGCCGGATACGTGGGGCCGACCGACGTCATCGCCACCAGCAACAGCTCGACCCCGCTGACCAGCCAGTCGATCACCGCCCTGACCGACAAGCTGCGCCACACCCAGGGCGTGGCCATCGTCGCCGCACCGCAGATGAACGCCAGCGGCACCGCCGCGCTCATCACCGTCTCGCTCAACGCCAATCCCTATTCGGGCCAGGCCCTGGCCGACGTGCAGGGACCCATCCGGTCGGCGGCCAACGGCTCCGTTCCCGGGGCCACGGTGCTGGTGGGCGGCCCGACGTCGCAGTCCGTCGACATCCGAAACGCCATCGACCATGATCTTTCGATCATCTTCCCGGTGGCGGCCCTTGTCATCTTTGTCATCTTGGGACTCCTTCTGAGAGCCGTCATCGGGCCCCTCTACCTGCTGGTCGGGGTCGGCCTCGGCTTTCTGGCCACCCTCGGGATCCTGGTCCTCATCTTCCAAAAAGCAGGCGGACTGGTGGGTCTCGACTTCTCGATTCCCATCGTCTTGTATCTCTTCGTGGTGGCCATCGGCACCGACTACAACATCTTGATGACGGCCCGGGTCCGAGAGGAGCTCCGTTCGGGCAAGGAACCGGCCGAAGCCGTGAGCATGGCCATCGCCCACGGCGCTCCCACCGTGGCCGCAGCGGGCATCATCTTGGCCGGAACGTTCGCGTCGCTCCTGTTGACCGGCATCACCACCCTGACGGAGCTCGGATCAGGCGTGGCCATCGGGATCATCGTGGCCGCCTTCGTGATGGCGCCTCGCCTGATACCGGCCATAGCCGGCATGCGTCGCTGGCACTTCTGGTGGCCCGGTGAGCTCGACCACCGGACGGCCGAGCACACCCACCACCTCCACCTCCACGACCGCTCACAGCTCGAGCGCGTCGGGCAAGGGGCGGCGGCGGTGGACGACCTGGCCGAAGTGCGGGCGACGACGACCGATCCTATGGGCAGCTCCGGGGACCATCAGAGCAGCTGAGCCGCGCTCTCCCCGCGCCATGTCGCGGGCTGAACTTCCCGACACGGCCGGGGATAGGCTCGTGAGGGGCCTCGACCGTTGGGGGTAGGAGGCCAGGAGGTGGCGACCATGGACCGATTCAATTCCGATCAGATTCGGAATGTGGCGCTCATCGGTCATACCGGCGTCGGCAAGACAACCCTGGTCGAAGCCATCCTGGGCCATACCGGCGCCATCCGTCGGGTCGGACGGGTCGAGGACGGCACCACCGTGTGCGACCACGAACCCGAGGAGATCGCGCACCACATGACCATGGGGCTGTCTCTGGCCCCGTGCGTGGTCGAGGGCAGCGCGGTCGGCACCGTGAAGCTCAACGTGGTGGACACTCCCGGGTACGCCGACTACTCGGCGGAGGTCGCCGCCGCCCTCGCTGTGGTCGACCTGGCCGTCGTGGTGGTGAGCGCAATCGAGGGCGTACAGATCCAAACCGAGATCGCCTGGGAGATGGCGGCACAGGCCAACCTGCCCCGCATCATCCTCATCACCCAGCTCGACCGCGAACGGGCGGACTTCGATGGCGTGCTGGCCGAGCTCCGCTCCACGTTCGGCGCAGGCGTGGCACCTTTGGAGCTACCCATCGGCGGCCAGTCGGAGTTCCGTGGGGTGGTCGACCTGTTGAGTGACACCGCGGTCATCTACGAGGCCGATGGAAGCACGGCGGGAAAAACGGCCCCACTGCCGGCCGAGCTGGTGGCCACCGAACATGCCATTCACGAAGCTCTGGTGGAGGGCATCGTCGTGGGTGACGACGCCCTGATGGAGCGCTATCTCGACGGTGACACGCTGTCCTTCGAGGAGCTCGAGGCGAGCCTGGCCGGCGGCGTGGCCTCTGCCGCGGTCTTCCCGGTCATCTGTGCTTCCTCGGCCACCGGGGTGGGCATCGACCGACTGGCGACCATCCTGGCCGAGTTGTGTCCCTCGCCAGCCACGCGCCCTCCGGCCAGGGTGTCAGCCGGAGACACGGAGACCGATGTGGCCTGTGACCCCGACGGCCCCCCGCTGGCCCGGGTGTTCAAGACCATGACCGATCCCTATGTCGGTCGCCTGTCGCTGTGTCGTTTGTTGTCGGGAACACTCAATTCGGACGTGATCCTCACCAACACCCGATCCCACTCCGACGAGCGGTTGCACACCATCGAGACGCTCAGGGGCAAAGAGGCGGTCCCGCTCCCGGAGGTCGTGGCGGGCGACCTCTTTGCAGTGCCCAAGCTGTCCGAAGCGGCAACCGGCGACACGCTGGGCCTGCGCCACATGCCGGTGTCCGTGCTCGAACCGCTGTTCCCCGAGCCCGATCCGCCGGCGCTGTCCATCGCCATCCACCCACGGACCAAGGCGGACGAGGACAAGATGATGTCGTCCCTCCACCGCCTGCTCCAAGAGGATCCCGCCCTCTCGGTCCGGCGCGACGACGAGACCCACCAGACCATCCTGGAGGGGGCCGGCGAGACCCACGTCGCCGTAGCCCTGGAGCGCCTGGCGCGTAAGTTCGGGGTGGACGTGGAGCGAGACGACCTCCTGGTCCCCTACCGACAGACCGTCACCCGAACAGTCCAGGCGGAGGGACGCTACAAGAAACAGACCGGCGGACACGGCCAGTTCGGGGTGGTGTCGCTCCGGATCACCCCGCTCCCGCGGGGTGAGGGGTTCTCGTTCGCCAACGAGGTCGTCGGCGGGGCCATTCCCCGCCAGTACATCCCTGCCGTCGAAAAGGGCGTCCTCGAGGCCATGGCCCAGGGCGGCACCCTGGGTTGCCCGGTGGTCGATGTGGCCGTCACCTGCCTGGACGGCAAACACCACGCGGTCGACTCCTCGGAGATGAGCTTCAAGATGGCGGGCATTCTGGGATTCCGGGACGCACTGGCCCAGGCGGCACCGGTGCTCCTCGAGCCGATCTCCCGCGTGGAGATCACCGTTCCGCCCGAGCTCCAGGGCGACGTGCTCGGTGACCTCAACGCCCGTCGGGGTCGCGTGATGGGCTCGGACGTCGACTCCCGGGGCCGCCAGATCGTCGTGGCCCTGGTTCCCCTGGCCGAACTGTCCCGGTACGCGGTCGACCTTCGGTCATTGACCAGCGGGAAAGGTCGCTTCCGGAGGCAGCACGATCACTACGACGTGGTTCCCTCTCATCTGACCTCTGCGGTGGCCGCATCTGCGGCCGGATCGGGAGCGGCCCGGGCCCACGTCGCCTGACCAGCCCGGGCACACAGCGCCGCCACTTCACCGGGCCCGGACACGGAGCCCGGTCAGTTCACGCCTCACCAGCGGGGGGCTCAGGAGCCCCACACGGCATGTAGGCGTTTCCAACTGTCGGCCAGGGTCTCGGGCAAGACCCGCACGTTGGCCACCGCGGTCATGAAGTTGGTGTCCCCGATCCATCGGGGCACGGCATGCAGGTGCAGGTGTCGGGGGATGCCGGCCCCTGCGGCTCGACCCAGGTTGGCGCCGATGTTCACCCCTTCTGGGCCGTAGGCGCCCTCGAGTGCGGCCACGCCGCTCCGGAGCGCCGACCACAGCTCGATACCCTCCTCCTCGTCCAGCTCGGCCATCGACCGCACATGGCGCACGGGCATGACCATGAGATGGCCGCTGGCATAGGGATAGGCGTTCAGGACGGCGAAGGTCCTCTCTCCCCGCCACAGCACACCGTTTTCAGCAGACGGTGGGCCGCTGGCCGCGATCCGACAGAAGATGCACCGCTTCGGGTCTTCGAGGAAGTGGTCCTCGTCGTGCTCGTCGGCGACGAGCGTCGGATCGGGGGGAAGGGCACCCACGTCCACCGCCGACGTCACATAGTCGCTTCGCCACCCGGCCCACAGGTGATCGAGGCTCACCCCTCAGCCAGCCCGTTCACCTGGGGGTTGCGGCGCTGGGTGATCTCTCGTTCCAGCTCCTCGCAGAATTCCATCAGGGGGACGCCCCGATCGGGCCGTTCCGAACCTCGACGGTTGACGCCCACTGTTCCCGCGGCCACGTCGTCGTCGCCCACCACCAGCACGTAGGGCAGCTTGGCCATCTTGGCCTGCCGGATTCGGGAGCCCAGCTTCTCGTCGGCTGGGACCACCGAGGTCCGGATGCCCACGGCGCGCAGCCGGTCGTTCACCTTCTCGGCGTAGCCCCGGTGGACGTCGGCCACCGGGAGGACTCGGACCTGCTCGGGGGCGAGCCAGGTGGGAAAAGCGCCGGCGTGATGCTCCAACAGGATGGCGAAGAACCGTTCCACCGAACCGAACAGGGCGCGATGGATCATGATCGGCTGGTGGCGAGCATTGTCGGCCCCCACGTACTCCATCCCGAAGCGCTGCGGCATCTGGAAGTCGAGCTGGATGGTGGACATCTGGTGGGTGCGCCCGATGGCATCTCGGGCCTGCACGGAGATCTTCGGCCCGTAGAAGGCGCCACCCCCCTCGTCCAGCACGAGGTCGAGGTCCATGGCCTCGGCCGTGGCTCGCAGGGTCTCGGTGGCCTCCTCCCATTCGGCGTCGGTCCCCACCGCCTTCTCATCCGGTCTGGTCGACAGCTCCAAGAAGAAGTCCTCGAGGCCGTAGTCGCGCAGGACGTCGAGGACGAACAGCAGCGTCGAGTGCAGCTCGCCCGCCATCTGCTCGCGGGTGCAGAAGATGTGGGCGTCGTCCATGGTCAGGCCCCGCACCCGGGTCAGCCCGTGGACCACGCCTGACTTCTCGTAGCGGTACATGGTGCCGAATTCGAAGAGCCGCATGGGCAGCTCGCGATAGGACCGCTGATTGGCCTTGTAGATGAGGATATGGAACGGGCAGTTCATCGGCTTGACGTAGTACTGCTGGCCACCGTCGAGCTCCATGGGCGGGAACATGGCGTCGGAGAACCAGTCCAAGTGCCCCGACGTCTCGAACAGCTCCGCCTTGGTGATGTGCGGGGTGTTGACGAACTCATAGCCCGCCCTGACGTGTCGCTGCCGCGAGTACTCCTCCATCAGCCGGCGGACGGTACCGCCCTTGGGATGGAACACAGGGAGGCCCGACCCGATCTCCTCGGGGAAGGAGAACAGGTCCAGCTCGGCACCCAGACGCCGGTGGTCTCGGCGCTCCGCCTCCTCCAACTTGTGCAGGTGGGCGGCGAGGGCCTTCTCCGACTCCCAGGCCGTTCCGTAGATCCGTTGCAGCTGAGGACGTTTCTCGTCGCCCCGCCAGTACGCGCCGGCCACCCGCATGAGCCGGAAGTGTCCGAGACGGCTGGTCGACGGCACGTGGGGCCCGCGGCAGAGATCGGTGAACGTCGGCGAGTTCCAGTACGTCGAGACCTCGGGGCCGGAATCGGTCGGCCCGGCGTCGACCTCCTGGGCGCCGGCGCCCACGGCCTCGATGATCTCGCGCTTGAACGGCTGGTCCTCGAACAGCGACAGCCCCTCGGCGATCGAGTGCTCGTGGCGGACGAACGGCTGGTCCTCGGCCAGGATCTCCCGCATGGTCGATTCGATGCGGAGGAGATCTTCGTCGCTGAAGTGCGCGCCGCCGGGCAGCTCGAAGTCGTAGTAGAAGCCGTCCTCGATGACCGGACCGATGGCGAAGTGCGCGCCCGGCCACAGCCGCAGCACGGCCTGGGCCAGGACGTGGGCTGTCGAGTGGCGCAGGACCGCTCGGCCGGCGTCTGAATCTGCGGTGAGCACGGCCACCTCGGCACCGTCGTTCAGCACCGTGGACAGATCCACCTCGGCACCGTCGACGGTTGCCGCCACGGCCGCCCTGGCCAGCCGCGGGCCGATGGACTTGGCGAACTCGAGGGCGGTCGTCCCCTCGGGAAGCTCCTTGGTCGAGCCGTCGGGAAGCCGGACCGAGATTGCGCCTGCCATCGTGTGCCTTTCTGTTTCGCAAACATCTGTCTCGCGAACACCTGTCTCGCGATGATCTGCCTCGCCATCCCCGGCGAGCAACATCAGTCCCCGCCGGCGACTACCGAGTACTGGAACCTACAGAGTAATGCCGAGCAACTGGGCCCCCCGATCCACCGGGAGCCCCCGGCCGGCCAGGTCGTCCAGTGCGGCCAACGCCGCCGGCGTATCGAGATCGTCGTCGAGGGCGCGGCGGACGGCATCCAGGGCCGGGTCGTCGCCCTCGTCTCCGAGCGACTGCTCCGACTGGCCCGATCCTTTCCTCCACGCTTTGAGCCGGGCGGCCGCCCTGGGCATATCGTCAGCTGTCCACTCCCAGTCCTCCCGGTAGTGGTGGGCCAGAAGGGCGGTGCGGATGGCCACGGCCTGCCACTGTTCGAGGAGGTCGCCCACGAAGATTAGGTTGCCCAACGACTTGGACATCTTGGTCCCATCCAGCCCGACCAGACCCACATGGAGCCAGTGGCGAACGAAGGGACGGCCGGTGACCGACTCGGACTGGGCCGTCTCGCACTCATGGTGAGGGAAGACCAGGTCCCGGCCACCGCCGTGCACATCAACCGTCTCCCCGAGCTCTCGTAGGGCCAGCGCGGAGCACTCGATGTGCCAACCGGGTCGACCGGGTCCCCAACGCGACTCCCAGGACGGCTCGTCGGACAGCGACGGCTGCCAGAGGACGAAGTCGAGTGGATTGCGCTTGTTGGGGTCCCCCGGGTTCCCACCGTTGTCGGCGGCCAGGGCCAGCATGGCGGCCGCATCCAGGTGGCTCAGGTCGCCGAACCGACCGAACGTGGTGACGTCGAAGTACACCGAGCCCCCCGATTGGTAGGCATGGCCGCTGTCGAGGACGGCGGCTATCAGGGTCAAGATGTCGGGAATCGCCGATGTGGCCCGGGGCTCTGACCAGGCCGGGATGAGCCCCAGGGTGTTCATGTCGGCGTCGAACCGGGCGATCTCCTCGGCCGCCAGATCGAGGTAGTGCACCCCGAGCTCCCGAGCCTTGCGCAAGATGTCGTCGTCCACGTCGGTCACGTTCCGCACGCAGCGGGTGTCGTGGCCCAGATCGCGCAGCCGGCGCTGCAGGATGTCGAAGGTGAGGTACACGGCGGCGTGGCCGAGGTGGGCGGCATCGTAGGGGGTGATGCCACAGGAATACAGGGTCACCAAGGGTCCCGGCTCAAAAGGCACGACGGCCTGCCTGGCGGTGTCGTAGAGGCGCATCATCGAGCGGGCCGGTCCGTCAGCTGTCGAGGCCGGCCAGGACAACCGTGGAGTGGACCTTGTATCGGATGTTCACGCTGATCAGGACAGCGGTGAACGCCTCGATGGGTGCGGCCTGGGACAAACTTCCCGCATCGACGCCTCGAAGCCCCCCAATGGCATCGATCAGGTCCACCGTCGCCCGCGTGGCGTCGGCGTGGTCCGAGCACACCAGGACGTCGCCCTCGAGGCCAACATCGAGCTTGCCCAACTCCGACGCAGGCAGGTGGTGGAACGAGGCCGAGACCAAGGAGCCGGGCAGCACTGCCTGGATGGTGGCCGCCATCGAGCCTCGCGGAGGTACGAGGGCGAGGAATTCACGCCCCTCTTTGGCCAGGGCATTGACAATGGAGATGACGACCTTGCCGGCCAGTGGGGCGGCCAGCGGCTTGAGCGTGGACACCACGCCTTCCCACGGTGTGGCCACGACCACGATGTCGCACTGGGCGACCTCCTCGTTCGCTGCACCGTCGATCTTGAGGTCGTGTTCTGGCCACTCCTCCCGCAAGTGTCCCGCCAGCTCCTTGGCTCGGTCCGGATCACGCGATCCGATGACCGATGGGATTCCGGCGACGGCAAGGCGTAGAGCCAACCCCCGCCCGGCTGGGCCTGTTCCTCCGAGTATTCCGACGCGCATGGGCCATACCCTTGCACACCGCACCGCTGGCCTCGGACCCGCGGGCGCCCGCGAGCCCTCGTCCGTCTCCCCCTGTAACCTGCCGCCCCATGGGACTGCTCACAGGAAAGCGAATCCTGGTGACCGGTGTGCTGACCGACGCTTCGTTGGCCTTCGCCGTGGCTCGCCTGGCCCAAGAAGAAGGGGCCGAGGTGGTCCTCAGCGGCGCCGGACGCGGCCTGTCGCTGACCCGTCGGACGGCGCGCAAGCTCCGAGACCCGGTGGACGTCCTCGAGATCGACGTTGCCCAACCAGAGCAGCTCGCCGCGGCGGCGGCCGAGCTCGGCTCCAAGTGGGACCGGCTGGACGGCCTGCTCCATGCCATCGCCTTTGCTCCGCCGGAATGTCTGGGCGGGGACATCTTCGAGGCCGACTGGGAACACGTGCAGGTGGCCCTCCACGTCTCTGCCTACTCGCTGAAGGCATTGGCCCAGGCATTCCGGCCCCTGCTGGCCGCCGCCGGGGCCAACGGGGGTGTGGGGGCGTCGGTGGTCGGCCTCGATTTCGATGCCACCGTGGCCTGGCCCGCCTACGACTGGATGGGGGTGTCCAAGGCGGCCCTCGAGTCCCTGTCCCGCTACCTGGCCCGGGACCTTGGGCCCGACAAGGTCCGGGTGAACCTGGTGGCGGCGGGACCGGTCAAGACGATGGCGGCCAAGTCGATACCCGGTTTCAGCGCCTTCGAGGACACCTGGGCAGCCCGGGCTCCGTTGGGCTGGGATCTGCTCGACACCGACGTGGTGGCCCGCGCCTGCATCGCCTTGTTCTCCGACCTCTTTCCCATGACCACCGGAGAGATGGTGCATGTCGATGGTGGCGTGCACGCCACCGGCGCCTGATCCAACCCCATCTGGCACTCCTCGCTCACCGCCAGGTGCTCGCAACGACCCCAGGAGGTCCCGTGCCCACATCCGACGAGCTCCGAGCTCTCATCGCCCACTACGTGTCCACCCTCAACTCACGAGATCCCCAAGCCATCGCCTCTCTGTTCGCCGAGGACGCCGTCCAGGCCGATCCGGCTTCGAACCCTCCGAACGTCGGACGCGATGCCATCTCTGCCTTCTTCACCGGCAGCATCGGGGCCAGCGAGGGATGGACGTTCTCCGCCACTTCGGTCCATACCTGCGGCGACCAGGTGGCCATCAACTTCCAGATCGTCGTGGAGAGCGGCGACACCACTATGACCATCGCCGGGATCGAGGTGTTCACCGTCAATGACGACGGCCTCATCGCGTCGGTCAACGCCTACTGGGACGAAGCGGACCTCGCTGTCTCATAGGGTGAGCCGAGTGGGGCGGAGGGAGAGCGCCTTGGTGGAGATCTCAGCCGGGGCCCGCGTCCTCAGGGCCGTCGTCCTCGAGTCCGTCACCGCTGAATCCGCCGGAGACGTCCCCGCCGAATCCGCCGGAGAGCAGGCTGGTCACATCGGCTGCCATGGCCCGGCACAGCTCGGTCAACATCTCCATGCGGAGCTTCGGCTCATCGGTCTCGAGCAGATGTTGACGGTCCATGAGGTTCAGAGGGGCCAACGCACACAAGCGCCATGCCACCTCTTCCGCCTTGTCGCCGAGGTCGAGGTCGTGGGGGATGGCGGGAACGTCCCCCATCTCCGAGAGCAGCGACCGGAGGCGTCGCACCGCGGTCTCCGCTGAGGCCAGCACCGGACCGTCGGTGTGATCCAACGGCGCATCGGCGATCTCCTCCACCATGGCCTGCGGGTAGGGATCGTCGGCCATCCACTCATGCACGCGCATGCGGCGGACGCCTCGGACCTCTAAGAACAGCCGATTGCCGGGCAGCTGAGACCCCCGGTCGATCCGAACCACCGTGCCTGTTTCGACTCGCTCGTCGCCACCCCCTACCTCTGAGCCCCTGGTGATCATGACGACCCCGAATTGCCGATCCTGGCCGAGACAATCGGCGGTGAGCGCCAGGTACCGCGGCTCGAAGACCTGCAGTGGCAGTTGACCGCCGGGGAACAGGACGGTCGACAGCGGGAACATTCCCAGGCGTTTCGTCACAGCTGGCACCATCACAGCCTGCCCCATCCCAATGGCTCGGGCCTGTCCATCAGGGATGCGGCATCCGGCATTTGGCACCTGGCACCCGCCACCTGCGGGCGGGGAGGGCCGCCCTGTCCGAGGGCCCGAGGTTGCGCCCGGTTCCCCCCGCCCGCTCAGCGGTGACCGTGGTCAGCGTGTATCGGTCACGAAGTCGATGAGCGCCTCCACCGCCCCCACCAGGGGAGGCTCCAGGTCGACGTAGGAGTCAACCGCGGCCAGGATCCGGCGCCACATGGTTATCGGGTCGGAAACGCCCAGGGCATGACAGATGCCGCTCTTCCAATCCTGGCCCTTCGGGATGTTGGGCCAGGCGTCGATACCCACGACGGCGGGCTTGACTGCTTCCCATACGTCGACGTACGGAGTGCCCGTGACCAAGACGTTGTCATCGGTCATGGTGGCGGCCAGACGAGCCTCCTTGCTCCCCGGGACCAGGTGGTCCACCAAGACGCCGAGGCGACGGGCAGGGCCGGGCCTGAACTGGCGGACGACTCCGGGGAGATGGTCGATGCCATCCAGCCGTTCCACCACGATTCCCTCGATTCGGAGGTCGTCCCCCCACACCCGTTCCACCAACTCGGCGTCATGGATCCCCTCGACCAGGATGCGACCGGCCCTGGCCACCCGGGCCGGCTGGTCGGGAACGGCCACCGAGCCCGACGCGGTGACCCCGGCTGAAGCGGGCTTGGGCCCTCGGGGTCGGACCAAGGTCACGGCCCGACCATCGACCGAGAACGCACCCGGGGCGTCGCGGAACACCCTCTCGAGCCCTGTCTGACCCCTCAGCTCTACGCCGCCGGCCTCCAGCCGGACGACGGTCCCCCTGAAGCCCGAGCCGCGGTGGGTCACCGCCAATCCTTGGGTTGCTTCGACCTCTGGATAGATGGTGGCCACCTTGGCCAGGCCGTCGACCGGTCCGGCCAGGATGCCTTTCATCGGGTCCCATCGGGCGCTCATTGCGGGGAGGGTACACGGCCGGACCGAGCAAACTTCGGATGCTTGTGCTCTTGCAACGGGTCCTTACCGGTTTCGCCCAAGCACGGGCAGATCCAAAAATTACGATGGGCCGAAGCTCACTCCTCGGCCCCTGCCGGGCCCGAAGCGAGGCGTATGACCCGCCGCTCAGCCCGAAGGTCATCAGAGCCAGCAGTGCGGCCTCCGAGGCTCAGAACGCCGGCAGCGCTCTGCGCACGGCATCGGTGATGGTCTCGGCCGAGAGATCGTCGACGGTGAGATACCGGGCCCCCATCGCCTCAGCCAACGGTCGCGCCAGACCCAACCGAACGCCGGCCGGGGAACCGTCGGCTGTGGTGATCCCCTCAGCGTCGACCACCACGGCGCTCACACCCTGGCGGCGGACTGCTTCGGCCGCCAACAAAGAGGCCTGGACCGGGTCGACACCTCCTTGTGCGGCGGTTGCTCGGCCATCGGATACCACCACCAGGAGCGGTCGATACGCGCCGTGGGTCGCGGCGCGAACAACGCCGAGTGCCATATCGATTCCCGAGGCCAGCGGCGTGCGACCACCGACGGGCAGGTCACTGAGCCTGGCCTGGGCCACCTCGGTGCTCCCCGTCGGCCGCAGTGCGATGTCAGCGGCATCGCCTCGGAAGGTGACGAGTGCTACTCGATCCCGACGCTGGTATGCATCCATCAGGAGAGCCAGCACAGCTCCTTTTGCCGCCGCCATCCGCCCATGGGCCCCCATGGAGCCGGAGGCGTCCACGGCGAGGACCACCAGGTTGGCTGCGCGTTCTTGCCGTACGGCCTCTCGCAGGTCCTCCTCCTCGATGGCCAGCGCCCCGCCTCCACCCCGGCGAGCGGCGGCCGCGGTCACCGTGGCCGTCACGGCGATGGATCCAAGCGGACGGCCGGTTTCAGGAACCCGATCCGACACCAACCTCCCGTGATCACCGAGGGTCACGGTGCGCCGACCCGAGGCCTGGGCGACGGATGTCACCCCCGCTGGGGCCGCAGCCGCCTCGATTCGACGAACGCGGCTGGGTGCGGCCCCCGGCTCGACCACCTGCTCCCGGCCGGACGCCTCGCCCTCATGGCCCTCGTTCGATCCGGTACGGCCTTCATCATCGCCATGTCGAGGTGCCCCGGCGTCGCCAGCTGCGGCGTCGGCGGCTCCGTCAGACGGGTCGCTGGCGGCATCGCCGGACTCCCCCGCATCCTGGTCCGAGAAGGCGTCATCCAGAAGTCGGTCGAGCTCGTCGGCCGCCATGCCCGGCGCCTCGAACGGCGAACGGCGACGGCGATGACCGAGAGCCAGCTCCGCCACCCGCCTGACCTCCGACTCCGACGCCTCCTTGCCGCCCTCCCACCCGGCCAGCGCCGCCGCAGCGCGACAGATGACCAGATCGGCCCGCAGCCCCTCGGCCCCTGCTTCAGCACACAGGGTGGACACCCGCAGGATCAAGTCAGGCGTCACACGAGCCGTGTGGGCCCGCTCCAACCGGTCCCGAAGGCCATCCTCGGCGTCCTGCCAGGTGGCCAGAAAGCCCTCGGGGTCGGCGTCGAAGGCCAGGCGTCGCCGGACGGCCTGGGCCCGCTCGCCCGGCTCCGAGCTGGCGATGACATCAACTGACAGGCCGAAACGATCCAGGAGCTGGGGACGGAGCTCGCCCTCTTCGGGGTTCATGGAGCCGACCAGGACGAACCGGCTGGGATGGCTGTGCGACACCCCCTCCCGCTCGACGCGGTTGACACCGCTGGCGGCCACGTCGAGCAGCACATCAACCAGGTGGTCGGGAAGGAGATTGACTTCGTCCACGTAGAGGACCCCACCGTGGGCCGCCTGCAGAAGGCCTGCAGCGAACCGTCGCTCCCCACCGGTGAGGGCGGCCCGGAGGTCGATGGAGCCCACCAGTCGGTCCTCGGATGCGCCCACCGGCAGCTCGACGAACGGTGCGTCTCCAGGCAGCAGGGTGGCCAGCCCTCGAGCCAACGTCGTCTTGGCACTGCCCTTTTGCCCGCGGAGGAGGACGCCCCCGATGCTCGGGTCCACCGCGCACAAGAGCAGCGCCATCCGAAGGCTCTCGTGGCCTACCACCGCGCTGAACGGGAAGGAGGGCCTGGACGCGTGTTCGCCTGACGAGCTGGTCACCGGGACTCCTCCCAACCCTCGGCCTCGAGGACCGCGGCCCGGAGCGTGTCGCGGGCCTCGGTGGATGCGTCCCACAAGCCGCGCTCATCGGCCTCCAACAGGCGCTCGGCGATCGACCGGAGCGCCCACGGGTTGGACTGCTCGAAGAACTTCCGCATGCCCGGGTCGCCGACGTAGGCCTCGGTCACCTTCTCGTACATCCAGTCCTCGACCACGCCGGCGGTGGCGTCGTAGCCGAAGAGATAGTCGACGGTGGCCGCCATCTCGAAGGCCCCCTTGTACCCGTGCCGCTGCATGGCCGAGAGCCATTTCGGGTTGACCACCCGGCTCCGGACGACGCGGGCCGCCTCTTCGGCCAGGGACCGCATGCGGGGGCGGGCAGGATCCGACGAGTCGCCGAACCAGGCCTTGGGCTGGACGCCGGTGAGGGCCCGAACCGCGGCCACCATGCCCCCGTGATCCTGGAGATAGTCGTCCGAGTCGAAGATGTCGTGCTCGCGGTTGTCCTGGTTCTTGACGGCGATCTCCACCGCGGCCAGTCGACGGCGGAGCGCCTCGGGGGCAGCCGATCCCACGATGGGCCCCGAGGCACCGGTCACCGCATCTCGGTCGGCAGGGCTCCGGCCGTAGGCGTACCCGCCCCAGGCCAGGTAGACCTCGGCCAGGTCGTCGTCGGTCCGCCAGTTCCGGGACTCGAGCAAGGTCAGGATTCCCGATCCGTACGCCCCCGGCTTCGGCCCGAACACTCTAGGATCCGCCGTCCCGGCGCGAGCGATGGGGTTCTGGCCCTCCGGCTCGTCAGCTGCCGCGGCCACGAGAGCGAAGGCATCATCCAAGAGTCCCAGCACGTGAGGGAAGGCATCGCGGAAGAAGCCCGAGATGCGCACGGTGACATCGACACGGGGACGGCCCAGCTCGGCCAGGGGGATCAGCTCGATTCCCTCGACGCGGCCGGACTCGGCCGCCCACCGCGGTCGGACGCCGATGAGGGCAAGGATCTCCGCCACGTCATCACCGGCCGTGCGCATGGCGGCCGTGCCCCACACCACCAACCCGACCGTCGTGGGGTACCGACCCTCCTCTGACACGTGCCGGTCGACCAAACGATCAGCCAACGCCGTCCCCACTTGCCAGGCCAGGGGAGAGGGGATGGCCTTGGGATCGACCGAGTAGAAGTTGCGACCGGTGGGCAGCACATGGGCCATCCCCCTCGACGGCGCCCCGCTCGGCCCCGGGGGGATGAACCGGCCGTCGAGCGCGGCCAGGACGGCATCGATCTCGCCCGTGGTTGCGGCCAAGGCGGGGACCAACCGCTGACACACCCACTGCAGGATGGGCGAGGATCGGACCACGCCGGTGGGATCGTCGAGATCCGACACGGCGCCAAGCAGCCAACCAGCCCGTTGGCACGCCTCCACTCGTCGACGGCACTCCTCTTCGACCCGATCGAACGAATGGGGGTCGTCCCCTTCACCGATCTGCTCCGCCACTTCGGAGCGCAGTGATCCCACCCGGTTCTGGGAAAGACGGGTGATGGCCAGCACCATCTCGACCAGCGGGCTCTCCGCCGGTGCTGCCCCCAGCACGTGCAGCCCCCCTCTGATCTGCGCGTCCTTCAGTTCGCACAGATAGCCGTCGACGTCGAAGAGCAGGTCGTCGAAAGCAGGATCGTCGAAGGAAGGGGCGCTGTTCTCTACGCCCTGCGACCCGTCCGGGGTGCCCGCAGGATCGGGGGTGCCGGCGGCGCTGTGCAACCCCAGATCTCGGTGGATCTCGGCGGCCACCATGACCTCCCACACCTGACGACGAACCTCGGGGAGCTTGGACGGATCGAGCGTCGCCACCTGGGCGTGGGTGTCCAGGAGAGACTCGAGCTCGGCCAGGTCGTCGTAGAGCTCTGCCCGGGTCAACGGGGGAACCAGATGGTCGACGATGACCGCGTGGGTGCGTCGCTTGGCCTGGGTGCCCTCACCGGGATCGTTCACCACGAACGGATAGATGAACGGCAGGTCGCCCAGGGCCGCGTCGGGGAAGCAGGATGCCGACAGGCCCACCGACTTGCCCGGCAACCACTCCAGGGTGCCGTGCTTGCCCACGTGGACGACGGCGTCGGCGCCCCAGCCCTGGTCGAGCCAGCGATAGAAGCCGAGGTAGTGATGGGTGGGGGGCAGATCCGGCGAGTGGTACACGGCGATCGGATTCTCCCCGAACCCCCGCGGCGGCTGCACGGTCACCAGCACCCCGCCGAGATCGATCCCGGTAAAGACCAGGTCGACATCGGACGTACCGCGATCCGACAGAACAGGAGTACCGCGATCCGACGGAACAGGAGCTGCCCCAAACCCATCGGAAGCCGCCCGCTCGACGGAGGGCTCGACGTAGACGGTGCCGGGAGCCTCGCCCCACGCCTCAATCATGGTGGTCTGCAGGTCAGCTGGAAGGTTGGCGAACCAGGAACGGTACGCATGCCCGGACCAGCGGCCCACGGCTCGGGCTGATTGGACCGGCGACAAGGTGTCCCGCTCGTAGGTCAGCGCATCGGCCAGCTCCGCCATCAGGTCGTCGCCCGACGCGGGGATGCGGTCGACCCGGAAGCCGGCATCTCGCAGGGCGTGCAGGAGATCGATCACCGACGCCGGGGTGTCCAGGCCCACGGCGTTGCCCAGCCGACTTCGCCTGGTCGGGTAGGCCGAGAGGACCAGTGCCACGCGCTTCTCTGCTGGTGGCGTCCGGCGGAGTCGAGCGAGACGCACGGCCAGCCCCGCCACCCGCGACACGCGGTCGGGTTGAGTCCGATACGCAGTCACCGGAGAACCCAGGACGTCGTCGGCATCGACCGTCTCCTTGAACGAGAACGGCACGCTCACGATCCGTCCATCGAACTCCGGAATGGCCACGGCCATGGCCACGTCCATCGGCGACAATCCCGTTGACGACGATTGCCAGGTGTTCGAGGGCACCGTGGCACAGATGGCCTGCACCACGGGAACGTCGAGCTCGGCCAGCGCGCCGGCGTCCCAGCACTCGGCTTGCTCGTCGAGGCTGCCGGCGGCGAACACAGTGGTGATGACGGCGTCGACTCGGTGGGCCGCCATCAGCTCCACGACCGGCGAGCGCTCGGGCGGAACGCCACTCACCGCGGTATCGGCACGCAGGGAGTAGCCGAAGATGGGGAGGGCATTGGCCCCCTTGGCTCTGATCCCGGCGCAGAGATCGTCGATGAAGCGAGTGTTCCCCGACACCACGTGGGCCCGGTAGAAGAAGACGGCGACAGTGGGCGCATCGGGTTGGTGTACCGATCCCTCGGTCGGCAAGATCCCATGAGCCGGGACCTCGACGGGGTGGTCGAACCCGAATCCCTGCATCAGAACCGTATCGGCCACGAAGCACAGCATCTGGCTC
>DASXMT010000231.1:0-7994 GCA_036495505.1 Acidimicrobiales bacterium
CACGGGGTCGGCGCCCTCCCATGCCTGACGACGCAACCGGCGCTTGTCGACCTTGAGGCTGGCCAGCACCGGAAGGGTGTCCATGACCCGAACGAAGCACGGAAGCCATTTCTGACTCAAATCGGAATGACCGTCCAGGAACCCGATCGAAGTCCTCGGCGCCGAAGGTCTCACCAGCACGAAGGTCGATGGCTGCCATCACCTGGTCCCCCACATCGCGATCAGGGACGGCGTAGACGGCGGCGATCTGGGCGGCGAATGGAGCGTTGCCACCACCATGCTTGGAACCGAGCGGGCATCACTGGGCGGGGGCACGTCGTCAGCTCGCCCGACGAGTTGATCGAGCTTGCTCAACAGGTCGGACGTTCGAGCGATCTTCGTGCGCGGAACGAGCTTGCCACCCTCTACAGTGCGGCCTCCGTGGTGCAGTGGTCCATGCAGCGAGCCCAAGGCGGGGAATCACGGCTCGGCGCACTCGTGAAAATCCAGTACTCCGAACACGCTCGGCGGATGACGACGGCCGGGCTCGATCTGCTCGGCAGCAGCGGCGTGGCCTGGACGGCCGGGTTGGACGACCAGAGCACAACGGTGTGGCAGGACCGGTTTCTGTTTGCGCCGGGATTGCGCATCGCTGGCGGGACCGATGAGATTCAGCGCATCACCCATCGCCGAGCGAATCCTCGGCCTGCCGAGAGAGCCTCGCCCCGGTACCCGCGCGTAGAGACTCGGGTGGACGACCAGGCGTGTTCTACGACCGTTTGGTCGCAATGATGGACGACATCGTCGAGTAGGGTGAGGCCGAAATGCAACGATCCGCCCGTATGCCTAACGCCAGTCGCCGTAGGAACGACGAAGCAACGAAAGCGGCCGACGCGCCCCGCCGCGGAACCGGAAGGACGGAACGTGGCCGGCTCTCCCGTCAGCAGCTCATCCGGGCAGCCCGCTTTGTCTTCGAACGGGACGGCTTCCTTCATGCTCGCATCGCAGACATTTGTGATGAAGCGCACATGTCGCACGGCAGCTTCTATACGTACTTCGTGTCCAAAGAAGAGATTTTCCAAGAGGTCGTCGACACGGTTGAGATCGATCTTCTGCGAATCGACCCGGTGCCCGAGGAAACCGACCCCATCGAACGGATCCGGGCCGCCAACCGGCACTACCTGGAGACGTACCTGGAGAACTCAAAGATCCTCCAAGTCATTCAACAGGTGGCCACGTTCGACCCCGAGGTGCGCCAGACCCGCGTCCAACGTCAGGATGCATTTGGTCATGCCGTCGAGCGCCGCATACGCGAATACCAAAAGCAAGGTCTGTCGAATGCTGACCTCGATCCGTGGCTTGCTGCCAATGCCCTGGGAGGCATGGTGGCGTTCGTGGCTGACCAGCTGGCATCCCGGGACGAGCCGACAGACGTGGATTTTGCCGTGGAGCAACTCACCTTGCTGTGGGTGAATGCCATTGGCCTACGCCTCCCAGCCAAGCCACCTGCGAGTAAACCGAAGGCGACGCGTCGATCGACGGCCCCGAAGAAGCGGGCGGCCAGCGACAAACAAAGGACCGGTTAGGGAGCGGGAATCGCTCAATCGTCAGGGACTTCGGGTCAACGACGGTTGCGGCCGCTGGATCAGCGGATGACTGCGAGCCGCGGGACCTGGTTCCCGAGTGCCGAACAACCCAGTCGGAAGGCCAACGACTTGCCACTTCCGAGCAGGGCGTCAAGGGTCAGGATGCGCTTGGCATAGCGGTGGTGCTCGTGCTCCCATGTGAACCCTACGGCTCCGAGCACTTGCAGCGTCGCCTGTGAGACCCGTTGGCCCGTCCGCCCGGCCAGGGCCTTGAGCAGGGTCACATAGTGGTCGGCTTCCTCAGCGCTGAGGCCGTGGAACAGCGGAGCCAACTGTTCGATGGCGGCGCGCAGTCCATACAGTTGAGCCTCGGCTTCGGCAAGCATATGTTGCACTGCCTGGAAACTCCCGATGGGCTCCCCGAATTGGATACGTTCACGCGCGTACAGGACGGCAGTGTCCATGAGGTGCTCGGCAGCTCCCAATAGCTCGGCACTGATCATGAACCGAGCTATACCGTCGGCAGCAATCCGCCGCTCGGTGAGCCCCGCCTCATCAGGCAAGAGCTTGCAGTCATCAAGGCGGCAGAACATCCGAGAAGCGGCGGCCGGATCCAACGGTTGTACGCCCGACCCATCAACGCTGAGGCTCGACGGGTCGACGACAGCAAGGCCTTGGAGCGGCAGATCGACAACGACACGAGCGGCGTCGTCAATGTCGGCTGGCAACACCATGTAAACCACGTCGTCGGCTGGGTCGATCTCGAATCCGGCCATGACGGTGAGGTCCGTGGGAATGGCATCTGGGATAAGAACGTGGGCCCGAGTCATGGCAACTGCAGGAGAGGCGGTCAGGGTGCGACCCTGTGCCCTCATGAGGGCCAGCGTGGTGGGAAGCCACGTGCCTTCGCCCTCGCCGGGGCTCGGCGTCCACTCCAGCGCCCTCAACGCACTGGCTCCGTCACCCATCCGGCCAAGAACGTCGGCCGCCGCGGTGACCAGGTCGTGATCCGGAGCCACCGTCATGCCCGGCGCTCGGAGGCAGGTAGCTCGAGGAGGAAACGAGCGATAGTAGCCAGCTGCATCTGGCGGGTACCACCGTAGATGGACACGGCTCGTGAGAAGAGGTACTCCTCTTGCCATTCGGCCATGGGTGCAGAATGGCTCCTCGTCCCGAGAATGAGATCGGAGTCATAGAGGCGGTGGGCCAGGTCATAGGTGTGCTGTTCGGCATCCGTGAGGAGGACCTTCACCGGAGCCGCGCCAGGTCCGATGAATCGTCCGTTGGCCAACTCGTTGACCGCACCAGCCGAAGCCATTCTCACCGCAAAGAGGTCGATCAGAACGTTACCGAGATCACCGGCCGATCCCGTGTCGGTCGACTGCGCGAGAGCCTCAACCCGCGCATGGAGCCGGGCTTGGCGAAGCCAGGCAAATGCCGATCGTTCACACGAGAGAACGTCGAGGGCTACCGTCCATCCGCCCCCTTCGTGGCCGATCAATCCAGACCGTGGGACGCGAACATCATCGAAGATCACCTCGGCCAGCTCTTCCAATCCGTTCGCCTGACGAAGTGGGCGAACCTCGATACCGGCGCTGTCCATATCGACGAAGAACACCGACAGGCCGCGGTGCCGCTCGGAGGGAGCTCCCGTTCTGGCCAGAACGACGCATCTCTGTGCGTAGAGCGCCCAGCTGGTCCAGATCTTGCGACCGCGAATGACATACTCGTTGCCGTCGAGGGTTGCCGAAGTTCGCATCGCCACCAGATCGGACCCAGCGTCAGGTTCGGAGAATCCCTGGCACCACAGCTCATCACCTCGAAGGAACTTGGGCAACACCTCCCGTAGCTGCTCTGGTTGCCAATGGGCGACCAGAGCAGGGGCAAGAATCTCCAGGTGCTCCAGGGCGTAACGTGAGGAGAAGCCGGCAGCAGTCAGTTCATCATTGATCACGGCGCGATGGCGGGCGTCGCCGCCCAGCCCGCCAAGGTGTTCGGGCCAGCCGATTCGTGCCCATCCCACGTCGTACAATTTGGCTTGCAGCGTGCGCACGCTCTCGAGACGGTCACCGTAGTCGGCACCCCTGGCCGGATCTGCCAACGAGGCACGGGCATCGGACAGCCATTGACGGAACTGCAGCCGGGTGGACTGGGGGCTGAGTGGCGGCCCGTTGAGGACCACGGACCCGGTGTCGACAGCCTCAATCATCACGGGCGTTCCGACGGTCCGTCGGCGGTCAAGAAGGTGGACCTCCGCTTCAGGAAGCGCCACGTGCCGTCCTGGCGCCGCACCACATCGTCGTACCAGCCGATGCGGACTTCGTGGGTCTGCTGATCAAAGAACACGAAGCTCTGCTGCACCACCGCAGCATTGCCATCGATCTCGATGACGGGAAGACCGGCCATGTGCACTCCGCCTGGGGCCGTCTCCGCCATACGCATCAGCCCATCGCCACCCTTGAAGCTTCGTCCGAAGACCTCGAATGAGCCGTCCTCGGTGAACAAGTCGACCCAGGCTTCGTGATCCCCTCTGTCGAGCAGAGATCCGTAGCGAGCCAGGAGGTCGGTGATTCCGTCACGGTCCCGGCGATCCGGTCCCGAGCTCATCGCTGCCACACCTCAGCCCCGCGCACGAGCGCCCTGTTCCATCTTGTCCAGTACGGCTCCATGTTCAGGGCTGGCACTCGAGACGCTTTCAGCCGTGATAGCAAAGGCTAAGACGTCGTGCATGGCCCGCTCCAGGTGCCGATTCACGGCACGTTTGGTGTCGCGCAATGCGCCCGGCGGTTGTTTCGCCATCCGCTGCGCCAGTATCAGCGCCTCCTTTACCGACGTCCCATCGGGAACAACCCGGTTGGCCAGGCCAATCTCGACGGCGACGGAAGCAGGAATCTTGTCGCCGGTAAAGAGGTATTCCTTGACTCGCAGCAGGCTCATCAGCAGCGGCCAGGTCAGCGCTCCCCCGTCGCCAGCCACCAGGCCAACGGACACATGAGGGTAGGCCAGGTAGGCGCTTTCCTCGATCAGCACCACATCGCTCAAACCGGCGAGACTGCAGCCAAGCCCCACGGCCGGTCCGTTCACGGCAGCGACGATGGGCCAGGGGAACTGGACCATCCGCTGCACGATCTGCACGCCTTCTCGCAGCGTCGCCTCCCGGTATTCCGAGTCGACGTGCATGCGCCGCAGGACGTCCAGATCGCCACCGGCGCAGAACGCCCGACCGGCGCCGGTCAGGACAACCCCGCGGCACCCCGGGTCCTCCTCGAGCTCGGTCCACACGTCAGCCAGTCGGCGGTGCAACCCCGCATTGGCCGCGTTGAGCGCCTCGGGGCGGTTCAGGCAGACGATTCGCACGGGCCCCTCGGCCCGAACGACTATCGGATCAGTGTTCTCGTCATCGCTCACGAGCGCTCAGCCTAGTTGAACTCGATGTCGATGTTGTCAGATGTGCGACCGTTGTACCATTTCGCTCGGTGATCGACTACGAGACTCTGGATCCGCTCAGGGACGCAGCCGTTCGGGCCGCAGCCTCCTGGGTTGGGGCCCGGCCTTCATCAGGAGTTCGCATCGAAAAGCGGAGCTGGTACATCACCCTCCTCGGGGTGGATTGGCACGCAGCAAACGACTGTGCTCACATAACCGCTGAGACCATGGTGGCCCTCTGGAAGTTCACGAAGCTGACATCGATGGCAGCTCACATCAGGTGATGGTTGACGATTGGAGCCCGCGGAATGGAACCTGGAGCGAGCGTATTCCCGGGACGGATCCGGCAGTTTGGCTTCATCGTCGAGGACGTAGACGCGGCCATCGCTCAGTGGGTCGCACTGGGCGTTGCCCCGTGGCTGGTCGTGCGCGAGCTAGCGATGGAACGCTGCCAGTACCGGGGAGCGCTCTCTGAGCCCGTGATCTCGATTGCATTGGCCAACTCAGGCGACATGCAGATAGAGCTCATTCAGCAACACGGCGAGACACCCAGCATCTACCAAGAGTTCATGAAGTCCACCGGAGGCGGCCTCAATCAAGTGGCGTACTGGGTCGAGGACCTCGACGCCGTTCGAGCTGACGCCTCGGCCGCCGGATGGACCGAAGTCTGGCGCGGTGACGAAGACGGCCCGACCAGGTTCTCCTACTTTGAGCACCCGGATGCTCCACTGGCCATCGTGGAGCTGATGGAGCTCAACGACATGACCAGCTCCATGGGCGCGGCGATCCAAGCGGCCGCTGAGGCATGGGCTCCCGGGCAACCGACGCTCATGGGCTGAACGGGCCACAGCCGGACGGCGCGGTCGTCCTCGAGTCCCGGACCCAGCCTCTCTCGACCGGATACCCGGACGGCTAGCTGGATCGGTGTAGACGATCGGCCTCGGTCGATGTCGACTGGTGACCGCTCCAGTCCACAGCCCGACCACTCCATGCGCGACCCCGACTGCTGGACAGGACGCCTTCATGACATTATGTTTACAATCGCGTGGTAAACCTACGTCGACGTCAAAATTGGGTCATCACCCCGGGGGGGCTGACGGCAAAAGACAAAGGGCTCGCTTACTGGGCCAGGGGGAGGAACGACATGAGGTTCCGGACCACACGAATTGCGCTCACGCTCGCCGTCGCCACGATGCTGAGCTTCGGCGGTGTCATCGGCTTGGGTGCCGCATCGGCCAGCGCGGCGACCAAGCCACCCATCACCATTGCTCTCGTCTGCACGTGCTCTGGGGCGGGTGGACCCGAGTATCAAGGGGTCCCGGGAGCATTTCGCGCCCGTATCGACCTACAGAACGCCAAAGGTGGCGTCAACGGTCACAAGATCTCGGTCGTCGTCTACGACGATCAGACCAGCCCCACGCAAGCTTCCACAGCCGTCCAGGAAGCCGTATCGCAAGGGGTTCTCGGCATCGTCTCGATCAGCGCTCTCTTCTTTGAAGGAGCGAAGTACGCCCAACAGGCCAACATCCCGGTGACGGGCAGCTTCCAAGACGGGCCGGAGTGGGGCCAGCAGCCCTATACCAACATGTTCGCCGCCGACAACGGAAGCGTAGACCCGAAGTATCCGGTCAACACGGGGATCGGGAAGTTCCTCGTCTCCAAGGGTGGCAACGTCGTCGCCTCCTACGGCTACGGTATCTCGCCGTCATCCACCCGCTCGGCCATCGGTACCGTCCAGTCGGTCATTCGCGCCGGTGGTAAGCAGGGTGTCCTCGACACGTCGGTCCCCTTCGGCGGCTCGGACTTCACCACAGCCGCCTTGGTGGCCAAATCCAAGAACGTGAATTCCCTCTATGCCAGCATGGACGACAACTCCAACTTCGCTCTGGCCACGGCCATGAAACAGGCCGGTGTCAAGCTGAAGGCCGTCGTATTCCCGACTGGCTACGAGCCATCGGCCATCACCTCGCCGGCCTGGACCGACCTGCAAGGCGACTACTTCGCCTCCCTGTTCCGACCTTTCCAGCTGCCCAACGCCGCCACCAACCAGATGCAGGCCGCGCTCATCAAGTACGACAGCTTCAAGAAGTCACAGTTCCCCACCTTCGAAGAATATGAGGCGTGGGTGGGCGCAGACTTGATGATCAAGGGTATGCAGCTGTCGGGGCAGAATCCGACATCGGCTGGGGTCATCAAATCCCTCCGCGGTGTGACGTCCTACAACGCTGGCGGCCTCTCGCCCAATACCATCAACTTCTCGACCATCTTCGGGCACGATCCCGCCAAGACCTGTGAGTACTACCTGCAGGCCCAGTCCAAGGGCTTCGTTCCCGTCTCGAGTCAGCCGATCTGCGGCAGCGACATTCCAGGAACGACGACCGTTACCGGGGGCTGAACCGAAGCTCCGGGTTGTAACCGCACTGATGCCTCCGGGTTCTCGACGCTCCGGAGGACCTCGGCCTCTCGGAGGACCGGCGTGACGACAGGCGACGCACCGCCGAGCCTGCACGTCGCCGCCCGGGACGTCCCTGTTCCCCCCTTCCTCAGCCCGGAGGCGCGGGCAGTGCTGGGAATGGGAAGTCTGGGGGAGGCAGAATACCCGGCACTCGACGATCTCGACGGTTGGCGAGCGATGATCGAGGCAAGGGACGCTGTGGTCCTGGCCATGCTGGAACCACGGGCCTCTCTCGTGGAGGCCAAGGTTATGGAAACCGATCTCGACGGCGTGAAGACATTCCTGATCACACCGAAGGGGACACCGAAAGACGATCCCCGCGTCTGTCTCGAGATCCACGGCGGGGGCTTGATCATGGGTGGCGGTGCGTGCTGTCGGGCTATGGGCATCACCAACGGAGCGGTAGCCGGTGCCCGCACCTGGGCGATCGACTATCGAATGCCGCCGGACCATCCCTATCCCGCAGCCCTCGACGATTGCCTCGCCGCCTATCGGGCGCTCCTGCGAGAGCATGCAGCCGAGAACATCATCGTGCGGGGTGGCTCGGC
>DASXMT010000232.1:0-7956 GCA_036495505.1 Acidimicrobiales bacterium
CGGCCTTCCTTGCCGCACCCGACTGCTTGGCCGTGGTTTTCCGCGGTGTGGTTTTCTTGGCTGCTGGGCTCATCGCAGCAGTTTGGCAGAACCGGTTCGGTTTCAGCCGAGCCAACCCAACCCCGGCTTTCGTCGGCCGAACTGCTCGTGTTCCCGCGCGGCCCGATCAGGTCCGGGGGCGGCCGTGAGGAAGGAGTGCAGGGTCGATGGCCGCGCGGCGAGGGTTGTTCTTGTCCCGATCCGAGATGACCGGGTCGGTCACGCCCCAGTCGGCGCCGATGTCGGGATCGTCCCAAGCCACCCCGAGCTCGTCGTCCGGGTTGTAGTAGCTGTCGACCAGGTACCACAGGGTCAGATCGGTGATCGAGGCGAAGCCATGGGCCACGCCGGGGGGAATGAACAGGCCACGGTCCTCGTCACCGTCGAGGTCGACGGTCATCGTCGCCCGGTCAGTAGGAGAGCTGGCCCGCAGATCATGGAGCACCACCCGGGCCCGGCCCCGCAGCACGTACCAGTAGTCGGCCTTGTGAAGGTGGTAATGCAGCCCCACAAGGGCGCCGGCCTGCTTCTCCGACCGGTTGGCCTGGGTCATCTCCCGCCCAAGCGGGAACCAGCTTCGGCGATAGGTCTCGACGAACCGTCCCCGTTCGTCACCATGGGGGTCGGGCTCCACCACCAAGACGTCGGCAATGACTTTGGATTCGGTGATCGTGGGCACCGGTCAGCCTGGGCCCGACGTTGTCAAGTGGGCGAAGCCGCTGCGGTAGTACAGCAGGGGCTCCCCCTCGCCCAGCCCGAGCTCGAGCACCTTCCCGATCACCAGCTCGTGATCACCGGCGTCGTGGACCAACTCGAGCTCGCAGTCGATCCAGGCCAACGAACCCTCGATGATGGGCGCGCCGCCGATTTCGGCGGGATGCCATGGCACCCCGGTGAACTTGTCGCCCCCCGACACGGCGAAGTTCATGCAAACGTCGGACTGACGATCGGAGAGCACGTTCACGCAGAAGCTCCCGGCCCTGGCGATCCGCGGCCAACTGGTCGACGTCTTGGCCGGGGCCAGTGCGACCAGTGGTGGGTCGAGGGAGAGCGAGACGAAGGACTGGCAGGAGAAACCCACTGGCATGCCTTCCTCCAACGCGGTGACGATGGTCACCCCGGTGGCGAACCGGCCCATTGCCTCTTTGAACTGCGTGGTGTCGAAGGTGGCGGTCATGCCTTCCCCAGGTCGATCGTCCACCCTTCCGAGGCGGCGGTGACGTCATCGAGACGGTACTGGGCGGCGAGGCGGCGGGCGCGCGACAACATGCGGTCGATCTCCTTGTCGGTGTGGGATGGGTCGTGATGGAAAAGCGCCAACCGGCGGACGCCGGCCTCGGCCGCTACGTGGACGGCGTAGGCCACCGTCGAGTGGCCCCAGTCCGACATGGTGACGAACTCATCGTCGGTGTACTGGGCGTCGTGGATCAACAGATCAACGCCATCGCAGAGTTCCAGGACGCTCGGATCGACGGTGCGACGGTCCACCGGTGCTTGGTGGTCGGGCAGGTAGGCCACGGCGCGCCCCGCTGACTCAACCCGAAAGCCGAGCGTGTGGCCGCGATGGGGGATGGACCGCACGGTCACCGTGATCCCTCCCAGCTCGAATTGGCCCGACCCGTCCAGATCGTGGAAGTTGATCTCTCCCCGGAACTCGCCCATTTGAACGGGGAAGAAGGGCGGCTGGACGACCGAGGCAAGCACCTCCTGCAGCGTGGTGCCCTCCTGGGAGGGACCGTACACATCGATCACCGCGCCCGGATCGCGCAACGGGGCGAAGAACGGAAGGCCGAGAATATGGTCGTAGTGCAGGTGGGTGAGCAAGGCATTGGCCCGAAGGGGCACCCCTTCTGCCTTCAACGAACGCTCCAGAGTGCGCCCCAGCTCACGCAGGCCGGTCCCCAAGTCGAGCAGGAGCGGCGGCTCTCCAGCCACCTCGACGAGGACGCACGAGGTGTTGCCCCCGTAACGACGTTGTTGGTCGCTCGAGCATGGGCACGAGCCCCGGACTCCGAAGTAGGTGATTTTCACCGAGGCCGAGGCTACTCGCCGGCCGGCACACCCCTGCCCGGGTCTGCCCGGGCTATCTTCGCACGATGAGCCATCCGACCATCTCGGCCAACGGCGTGGAGTTCGCCTACCTGGACAAGGGCCCCGTCGATGGTCCCCTGGCGCTGTGCTTGCACGGATTCCCCGACACCGCGCACACCTGGCGTTACCTCCTGCCCCGGTTGGCTGACGCCGGCTATCACGCCGTGGCGCCGTTTCTCCGGGGCTACGCCCCCACCGCCATCCCAGCCGACGGCCGCTACGATACCGGGACGCTGGCGCTCGATGCATGCGCACTGCACGAGGCGCTGGGTGGTGGCGACGACGCTGTGATCATCGGTCACGACTGGGGAGCATTCGCCACCTACGGAGCGGCCGCATACCAGCCGGAGCGATGGCGACGGGCAGTGACCGCGGCCGTGGCCCCCCAGGCTTCGATGGCCGACGGGTTCTTCCGGTACGACCAGCTGCGTCGCAGTTGGTACGTGTTCTTCTTCCAGACCCCGTTGGCCGACTATGCGCTCGGTCTCGACAACTACGCCTTCATCGATCGCCTGTGGGCCGACTGGTCGCCAGGATTCGACGGTTCCTGGGACGCGGCCCGGGTCAAGGAGTCCATCGGCACGCCCGAGGGGCTGGCCGCAGCAATCGGGTACTACCGGTCGATGTTCTCCGGACCTCCCGAGGCCGCCGAGGCGGCGGCGGCCCAAGCGGCTGCGGGCACCACGGCGCCACAACCGACGCTGTATCTCCACGGCGCAGACGACGGGTGCATGGGAGTGGACACCATCGGGCCGGTCGCCGAGTTCCTTGCCCCCGGGTCGAAGGTGGTGATCGTCGAGGGGACCGGTCACTTCCTCCAGGTGGAGAAACCCGATGAGGTCAACGACCACATCATCGCCTTTTTGGCGGACTGAGCGTCAGCGGCGTCACGGCAGCTCGAGCAGCCCGGACCGGCGGTGTCGGACCAACCCCTCCGCTGCCAGCCCGGATGCCACCCGGCGAGCACGCTCCCCGTCGTCGGGCCAGCCCATCACCTCGGCCAGGTCCACCGAGTACACCGGTCCACGGCGGAGCGCGGACAACAGGCGCCCTCGCCCCTGGCGATCGGAACCGTGGAACGCCGATTGGGCCGCCGATACGCCGGCCGAGCCGCGGGACGGGTCGGGATCGGAGTGGCCGGCGGCCGCCCACCGGCACCGGCGGCGGACCGGACAACGATGACAGGCCGGATTGGCACCGGCACAGACGAGGGCACCCAGGTCGAGCAGGGACTGGCCGAACAACCAACCCTGGCCGGGCGGGACCATGGCGTCGACCAGAGCCTGGGCCTCGGGCCTGGTGAGCACCCGGCCGGCCACCGCTCGGGAAAGGACACGTCCGGCGTTGGTATCGACCACGCCGATATCAGCCTCGTAAGCGAAGACCAGGACCGCCCGAGCCGTGTACTCGCCCACGCCGGGCAGGGCCAACAGGTCCGCCAACGTGTTCGGCACGCGGCCCTCGTGGTCGTCGACCATGGCTTGGGCAGCCCGGTGTAGGAAGCGGGCTCGCCGGTTGTATCCGAGGCCCGCCCACGCTCGGAGCACCTCACCCAGCGGGGCATCGGCGCAGGACGACGGCATCGGGAAACGTTCCATGAACCGCTCGTAGGCGGGTATCACCCGCCCGACCTGTGTCTGCTGAGCCATGACCTCGCTGACCAGGATGGCCCACGGATCCCTGGTATGCCGCCATGGGAGCTCGGGCCGCAACCAACCGGTGTTTACTTCGGGGCCAGTGTCGAGGGCGCCTTCTCCGACGCTCTCACCGGCCTTGTCACCCTTCTCACCGTCGTCAGATCGGCTCTCATCGGTGCCGGATCGACCCCAGTCGGCGATGGCCCGGCCGAACGCTCGAAGCCGTACCGGTCGCTCAGCTCCAGACGTCGTCGGCATACGGGCGACGTCGCTCGGGGGCGGCCGCTCGCTTCCACACCATGAGCTTGCGCCGGAAGAAACAGACCTCGTCGCCGTGCTGGTTGAACGCCTTGGTCTCCACCGTGATGATCCCCCGGTCGTCGCGGGACTTCGACGCCACCCGTTCGATGACCTTCGTCTCGGCGTAGATGGTGTCGCCGTGGAAGGTCGGGTAACGGTGGAGCAAGGACTCGACCTCGAGGTTGGCGATGCATGACCCGCTGACATCGGGGACACTCATGCCCAGGGCCAACGAGTAGACCAGGTTGCCCACGACGACGTTCTTTCCCTGCACCGTCTCGTGCTCGGCGAACCAGGCGTTGGTATGGAGCGGATGGTGGTTCATGGTGATCATGCAGAAGAGATGATCGTCGGCCTCGGTGATCGTCTTGCCGGGCCAATGCTTGTAGATGTCGCCGGGCTCGAAGTCCTCGAAGTAACGGCCGAAAGGACGGTCGTACGTGGCCACGGTCAATCAGGCCTCGACGGAGGCGGGGCGGGTCGTGAAGCCCAGCACCCAGTCGGATTGCGATTCCCCGTCAATCGACATGCGCCAGGTGTAGCGGGTCCCCGGAACGAGCGGCAACGGACCAAGGTTCACGGCCAGGGCCACATCGATGGGAGATCCCTCGGGAATCCCAGGCGGGCGGCCGACAGTGAACTCGCCCCGCACCTCGACGGCGTGCTCGCCCTCGGGCGTTTCCACCATCACCGGTTGGCCGTCGGCATCTTCGAGGTAGAGCTCCCAGTGATGGGCGATCTCAGCCTCGTGCCAACCCACGTCGATCTTGAGCGCGATGGCTGACGGAACCGGATCTGGTCCCGTCATGCTCCATCCTCCACCCAAGATGTAGAGCTTCCCGTCAGCCACCTGGGCCGAATCACACAGCATCAGCATCACCTTCATGGGGCCGAGGCTATCGGCTCGTCCACCACCCGGCGGCGGCCCCTGCTCGAAGGACCAGAAGCTCAAGACGGATAGCGTGTGCGCCATGCGAGGGCTCAGGGATGACGTCTACCGCCGACCGCTCGCAACCGCGCTCGAACGTCTGGCCCTCGGCCCGGGATGGAAGTGCGTCGACGTGGGTGCCGGCGGAGGGGATGTCTCGGTGGCCCTGGCCGAGATCGTGGGGCGCGACGGCCGGGTCTATGCCGTCGACAGCGATCCCGCTGCCCGCGACGAGGTGGCCGAGGCCGCGGCAGCACACAGCCAGGTGCTGGCCATCACCCAGGCCGGCGAGGACCTCCGGCTGCCCGAACCGGTGGATCTGGCTTTCTGCCGGTTTCTCCTCCTACACGTGGACGACCCGGCCCTGGTCCTGGCCCGGATGGCTGCTGCCGTTCGGCCCGGGGGTTGGGTGGTGGCCCAGGAGCCCATCACCTCGGCCGGTCGGATCGATGTCCTTCCGTTCTCGATGCCCGGCGCCCGTCATCCCGACATCGGGGCCATGCTCCCCTCGCTGGCCCGCGACGCCGGACTGATCACCGTGGATGCCTGGGCCGAAGCGCCGGCCGGGGTCGGACCGGGCCCGGTGGCCGACTACCTCACACTCCTCACCGACGTCGACCCGGGCGACGACCCTGTTGTGCTGCCTCCGTTGGTCACGGTGGTGGCCCAAGCGCCGGACCGGTAGGCGTGCAAGGCGCACAAGAACACAGGCGCAACACGAACACGGAGCGGCACAGAACACAGGCGGCGCAAGAACACGGAGCGGCACAGAACAGAGGCGGCGCAAGAACACGGAGCGGCACAGAACAGAGGACTCTGAGGCGTCGGTAACCTCTCTGACGTGACTTCTGAATCCCTTCCCTCACCCGATCTCGGCGCAGCCGCTGATGCGGTCGCCGTGGCCAAGTCGGTCGTCGACTCAGGCGTTGCCGCCCTGGCCGCAGCGGGCGGCCCCGACCAGGCCCAGGTGCTCGCCTATGACCTGGCCCACGCCGCCGCCGCGGTGCGGACGGCCGAGGCGGTGCTCGTCTACGGCGCCCTCGGGGACACCGAGGCCCGGATCGCCTGCGCCTTCGCTGCAGACGCCCTGGCCGACCTGGCCGCCCGGGTCGTGGGCCGAGAAGCGCTCTGGGCCATCACTTCGGAATGGATGGCACCAGCCGACACGTTCGTGTCGACCTTTCGCCAACCGGAGTTCCTGGCCTCTCTGGCCGAAACGGAGGGTGCCCGGCACTTGGATCCCGACTTCGAGCTGGTACGCGACACCTTCCACCGGTTTGCCGAGGAGCAGATCAGGCCCCGGGCCGAGCACATCCACAGGGCCAACACCGACATTCCCGAAGAGATCATCGAGGGCATGGCCGAGATGGGTGGGTTCGGCATGTCGGTACCCGAGCAATACGGAGGCTTCGCCACGGGCGGTGAGAGCGACTACATGGGCATGGTGGTGGCCACCGAGGAGCTGTCGTGGGGCTCACTCGGCGCTGGTGGCTCGTTGATCACCCGACCCGAGATCCTCACCCGGGCCCTGGTCTATGGGGGAACCGAGGAGCAGAAGCAGGAGTGGCTGCCCAAGCTGGCGACAGCCGAGGTCATGGGAGCGGTGGCCGTCACCGAGCCCGACTTCGGATCCGACGTCGCCGGCGTGACGACCTCGGCCACCCGGACCGAGGGCGGTTGGTTGATCAACGGGGTCAAGACCTGGTGCACCTTTGCCGGCCGGGCCGACGTGCTCTTGTTGTTGGCTCGCACCGACACGGACAAGAGCAAGGCCCATCGGGGTCTCTCGTTGTTCATTGTGGAGAAGGAGCGGGGCGAGGGTCACGGGTTCCTGTTCATCCAGGAGCCGGGATCCGACGGCCGGCCGTCGGATCCTGCAGGCAGGCTCGAAGGCCGCCCCATCGACACCCTCGGCTACCGCGGCATGCATTCCTACGAGTTGGCCTTCGAGAACTGGTTCGTCCCCGAGGCGAACCTGGTGGGAGGCGAGGAAGGGCTGGGGAAGGGCTTCTACCTCCAGATGCAAGGCTTCGAGAACGGCCGCCTGCAGACGGCGGCCCGGGCGCTAGGAGTGATGCAGGCCGCCTACGAGGCCGCTCTCGAGTACGCCCACAACCGCAAGGTGTTCGGCTCCCCCATCTTCGACTACCAGCTCACCCAGGCCAAGCTGGCCCGCATGGCCATCCTGATCCAATCCACCCGGCAGTTCTCCTACGAGGTGGCCCGGCTGATGGCCAAGGGCGAGGGGGCCCTGGAGGCGTCCATGGTCAAGGCCTACGTGTGCCGGGCGGCCGAATGGGTGACGCGTGAGGCGCTCCAGATCCACGGGGGCATGGGCTACGCCGAGGAGTACCCGGTGAGCCGCTACTTCGTCGACGCCCGCGTGCTGTCCATCTTCGAAGGCGCCGATGAGACCCTGGCCCTCAAGGTCATCGCCCGGGGGCTGTTGAAGCAAGCGGGCTGAGCCGACAGGAGGGACTGGGTCATCGGGGTGAGCGCGGCGGCGACATTCGAGGAGCTGGTGGCCGAGGGCGCATCGGTGCCGACGACGGGATGGGACTTCTCGTGGTTCGAGGGGCGGTCCACCGAGGAACGCCCCTCGTGGGGTTATTCCAAGATGGTGATGACGCGGATGGCCGGCGTGGCTGCCGCGCTCGACATCCAAACCGGCTGGGGCGAGGTCCTGGCCGAGGTTGTGGCCGGGATCCCGCGTCGCCCCCGCCTGGTGACGGCCACCGAGTCCTGGCCCCCCAATCTGGCCGTGGCTGCGACCCGCTTGCAGCCCTGGGGCGCATCGGTGCTGGCCGTGGCGGACGACGGCGACCTGCCCGTGGCCACCGAGTCGTTCGACCTGGTGGTCAGCCGGCACCCGACGGTGACCCGGTGGGGCGAGGTTGCACGTGTCCTGGTTCCGGGGGGCACGTACCTGGCCCAACACGTGGGGGCGGGAACGGTCGGCGA
>DASXMT010000233.1:0-5052 GCA_036495505.1 Acidimicrobiales bacterium
AGAGCGGAGGGCCATGTCGCTGGGCATGGCACCGTCAACCATGTGCGGTACGTGGACGATCGACCATTCCAGGCCCTTTGCGGAGTGGATCGTGGAAATGACCACGTAGTCCTCGTCCAGTTCGGGCGACCGTGCGAGATCACCGGTCGATGCGGGCGGATCCAGGGTGAGATCGGCCAACCAGGTGGAGAGATCATCGACGACCGACGTCGAACCGACGAGACGTTCAAGATCCCCGAGCCGCACGGCGGCATCGTCGTAACGATCCTCCACCAGAGGCTTCACGACGGCCAGAACGGCTTCCGCCCGCAGAACCGGGGTTCCTTGCTCCCGGGAGTCGAGCAGCCGACCGAGCGACGCCGAGAGATCACTTCGAGAGGAGGGCGGGGCGGCGGCCACGATCTCCGGCCATCGAGACAATGCGTCGGCCGTCGACGGTTGGATCGTGTCGATCAATACCCTCGCCCGGGTTGGTCCAATGTTGCGATGGAGACGCAGGAGCCGGTACCAGGCCACCTCGTCGTTGGGATTGTCAACGAGCCTCGCGGCCGAGACGAAGTCCTTCACGTGCGCCGCCTCCAGGAACCGGAGACCCCCGAACTTCCGATACGGCACCTTCCGCACCGACAGCTCGACTTCGATCAAGTCGCTGTGGTGTCCGGCCCGCACCAGCACCGCTTGTCGGCGAAGCCGGACTCCCCTCTCCAGGGCTTCCAGGATTCCGTCGACGATGGCCCGGGCCTCGGAGGGAGCATCGTGGCAGCGAACAAGCGTGGGTTTCTGCCCCGATCCTCGATCACTGAAGAGTCGAATCGTGTCTCCTCCTTCGTCAGCGGGGCGAACGGCATTGGCCACGTTCAAGACGCTCTGCCGAGAGCGAAAGTTCCGCTCGAGACGGACCGTGGTCGCATCGGGAAAGGAGCGGACCAACCGACGGAGATGCCGGGGGTCCGATCCGCGGAATCCATAGATCGCTTGCGCCTCATCCCCGACCACCGTCAATCCCCTGCCTTCTGGGGCCAGTTGGCGAACGATGTCGACTTGGAGGCTGTTCACGTCTTGGTACTCGTCGACCAGAACGAACCTGAACCGTTCGGCAAGATGTGGCCCGATCTCCTTTTGGTTGAGCAGGGCCCGCCAGTAAAGGAGAAGATCATCGAAATCCACCAGCGCGGACCGGCGCTTTCGGGAGGTGAAGTCGCGGAACAGTCCTCCGATCTGGTCGAGATGTGGCTCACACCATGGGTAGTCGGAGGCAACCAGGTCCCGCAACGGCCGCTCGGTGTTGATGCACCTCGAGTAGATGTCGACGAGGGTCGCGGAGCGGGGGAACCTCGTCGCCGTTCCGGTCAGGTCGTGCTCGCCTCGCATGAGGTCCATGAGGTCGATCGCTCCGGCGGGGTCGAGTACTCCGAATGTCTTGGGGAGATCGAGGACTTCGGCGTACGCAGCTACGTGCCGGTAGGCGATGGCATGAAAGGTCCCGCCACTAGGACTGTCGTCCCGTTGCCCGCCAACCAGCCGAGCGGCGCGGGCAAGCATGTCGCTGGCGGCCCGGCGGGTGTAGGTCAGCAAGAGAATGCGCTCGGGCGGGACTCCCCTGTCCAGCAGGCTCGCCACCCGTGAGGTCAGGGCTCTGGTCTTGCCCGTGCCCGCACCGGCGACGACTACAAGGGGTGCGTCTCCATGCATGGCGACGGCGAGTTGTTCGTCGTCAAGCCCCTCGTCCCAACCGGTGGCGAACATATGTTCGTATGGTAGTTCAACACCCCCGTCTTCAGCGAACGGCGGACCGGGCGGGTCGGCACCGCTTCCTTGCCGCCGACCTCGGCATAGCCACGACGTACCACCCCGGGCGAGCGCCTCGGCCGCTAATCCGATACGGTACAGCTGTGGAGCGTAATCCCGCCGGCAGCCCGCCCGCGGCAAAACGGGCCGGTCGTATCCGTGACCAGGCCATCGATGCGCGGGTTCTGGCTGTAGCCCGCCGCCACCTCGCCCAACGGGGCTACGACGCGCTGTCGCTGGCGGCAGTGGCCGAAGAGGCGGACACGAGTCGCCAGGCGCTTTATCGGCGCTGGCCGGACAAGGCCAGTCTGGCCGCCGCCGTGGTGGCGACCGTGGCCGACGGCACCGAAGCGGCGGCATCCCTCAATGACCCGTTCGCCGCGCTGATCGCCGAACTGGCCGACTTTCAGCGAGGGGTGTCCCGAGCCGGGCGATTGTCGCTGGTTGGCACCATGCTCCAAAACGGCACCGACGCCGAGGTCCTCGAGCGCTATCGGGCGAGGGTCGTCGCTCCCCGCCGCCGCCGGCTTCGGGCGATCCTCGAAGCGGCCCAACAAGCGGGGCTGGTCGACGCCGACGGGGATCTCGAGGTGGCGATCACCATGTGCACCGGATCTTGGTACGGGCGCGCTCTCGCCGGCACTCCACCGCCGCCGCGTTGGCCGCAACGGACCGCAGCCCTCGTGTGGCGCTCCCTCGGAGGACACGTCCCGGCTTCCCGCCAAGAAAGGAACCGCTCATGACCATCGAGAACCCTCAGCTCAGCGGGGGACAGCACAACGACCGCGCCGGCGAGGAACTCCGTACCGCGCTCGTCCATGCCACCGAGCTCCTGCATCGAGGATCACGTGGCCCCGCAGCCCGAATCGCCGCATCGGTGGTCCGTCCCCTCAGCGAGGCCGTCCACCTGATCGGAGGGACCCCACCGCCGACCGCCTCACCACACGAGGGAACCGAGGTCGACGAGGATGCGTTCGCCGCCGCCTTGTGGGAACTGACCAAGGAGGTGACCCGGCTGCGCATGCGTCCGGGCATGCCGGCTCAGGTCCAAGAGGCGGCCGCAGCGCTTCACGACCTGGTGGCCCGGTCATCGCCCGCCGACGGCCCCGATGGGATCACGGCGCGCCTGGCCGACCTGAGAGAGTTGCAATCCGGACTGGCGTCGACGATCCAGGCCGAGCTGAACGGCCCCTACCTGGTGACGAACGTGGACGGGATCACGAACTGGCTGGGTGACCCCATCCCGGCTCGACCGCAGATGGCCCTGTGCCGCTGCGGCTCATCGTCCATCAAGCCGCTGTGCGACGGGACCCACGCCCAGATCGCGTTCACCTCGGACAAGGACCCGACGCGGGTGCCCGACCGGGCCGATACATACGTCGGACAGCAGGTGACCATCCTGGACAACCGTGGCACCTGTCAGCACTCCGGCTACTGCACCGACCGGCTGGCCACAGTGTTCCACGTGGGTACCGATCCGTTCGTGACTCCGAGCGGGGGGCGAATGGACGAGATCATCCGGGCGGTACGCGACTGCCCATCGGGTGCACTCAGCTACGCCATCGACGGCCGAGAGGCCCGCGAGCAGGTCGACTACGGCAATCGTCGCCAGCCGTCCATCGAGGTGACCAAGGACGGCCCCTACCGGATTTCCGGCGCGATCCGACTCCTCGGTGCCGACGGCAACGAGGAGGTGCGCAACCAGGGCGCCTCGAACGAGCACTATGCGCTTTGTCGGTGCGGCCACTCGCAGAACAAGCCGTTCTGCTCGGGCATGCACTGGTACGTCGAGTTCCACGATCCGGTTCCCGAACCCGACCACGAGCCCACGGTCTTCGAGTGGTGCGGCGGACTGCCGGCGCTGACCCGGATGACCCGCCTGTTCTACGAAAAGTACGTCCCCGCCGACCCGTTGCTGGCACCGCTCTTCGCCACCATGTCCGCCGACCATCCGGAGCGGGTGGCCAAGTGGCTGGGCGAGGTGTTCGGCGGCCCGACGTCCTACAGCGAGGAGTACGGCGGGTACACACGCATGCTGTCCCAGCACGTTGGGAAGGGCCTGACCGAAGAGGAACGGGCGCGCTGGGTAGCCCTCCTCCTCGAGTCAGCCAACGACGCCGGTCTTCCCAACGACCCGGAGTTTCGCTCCACCTTCGGCGCCTACATCGAGTGGGGATCCCGATTGGCCGTGGAGAACTCCCAGACGGACGCCCGGCCCCCCGGACACATGCCGATGCCACGCTGGGACTGGCACACCGCCTCCGGCGCCCCCGGTTCCCGGGTCTCCCCTGTCGTGCCTCAACCGCACGAGGCCGATGAGCCGGTCGTGCTGCCTGCCGACGATGAACCAGTCCTGTTCGACACACACATCAAGCCCCTGTTTCGCCAGCGGGACCGCCAGTCGATGAAGTTCGCATTCGACCTGTGGTCGGTTCCCGACGTGAGGTCTCACGCCGACGCGATCCTCGAACAGGTCCGCAACGGCACCATGCCTTGCGACGGAGCGTGGCCGACCGAGTGGACCGATGTGTTCGCCCGCTGGGTCGCAACCGGCATGTCTGCGTGAATTGTAGGGAAGCTACCGCGGCCGTACCCCATCGTTGGGGTCCTCCCCGGTCATCTGATTGATCCTGCGTCGGCGCCCCTGCTTTTCACGGCATCGCGTCGTTTATGTGCCATAACGGTCGTGATGTCGGAGCCAGTCTTGCCCTTGGCCATGGCGGTCGGGCGATCCGCCCCACCCTTCTTGGCGGCCGAGGGGAGTGAGGTCGAGATAGATATACGCGGTGTTGTGGAGATCAGTGCCGCGACCATAGGCCGAGTAGGTGTGAAAGACGCGGTTGTCGTCGCCACGGATGAAGACGCTGACGCCCGGCATTTCGTTGGTCCCACTCTCGCCGATGTCGATGACATCGTGGTAGTTGTACTCGACACTGCCCCGTTCGCCGTCAAGGGTGACGTGGAAGTCGTAGTTGAACTCGGTGCCGTACGACGAGTACCAGGGAAACGTCCAGCCCATGCGCTGGCGAAAGGGCTCGATCCTTCCGAGCGGCGCACGCGAGACGGCTACGAAGGTGGTGTCCCGGGCGTGCAGATGCGCCAGGTCACCAAGGCTGTCGGCGTCACATGAACAGCTCGGGCAGCCTTCCTGCCAAGTCGGATCGAACATGAAGTGCTGGACGATGAGTTGACGGCGTCCTTCGAACAGGTCGAGCAGACTTGCCGTACCGCTGGTCCCCGCGAAAGCATACGGCCGTGTGATCT
>DASXMT010000234.1:0-2614 GCA_036495505.1 Acidimicrobiales bacterium
CCCGCAAAGCGGACCGGACTACCAGGTTGGACGTTATTTTGTACGACGTGCGATATTTCATATCGAGTGCGTTATAATGTACGAAGTGCGATATTTAACACGGTGGTCGACACATGGACGTCAGTAGTCCCATTTCTAGCGTGATCCCCAGCCTCGATGGCCACGTCTACGCGGCCTTGAGCTCGACCAACGGCCCAATGACACTCGGAGCTGTACACCGACTCACCGAAGGGGCCTCCAAGAGTGGAGTCCGAGCCGTATTGCTTCGAATGGTCGCTTCGGGGCTTGTGGACCTTGTCCCTGGCGGTTATCGCCTAAACCGGGAGCATCTTGCAGCAGGACCTATCGAGGCTCTCGCTTCCCTCTATGGCGAGCTGACCAACCGCATTCGGGCTGAGGTCGACTCTTGGCAGCCGCCCCCGCTGCTGGTCGGCCTCTATGGATCGGCCGCTCGCCGGGACGGAGACGAAGCAAGCGACATCGATCTACTGATTGTCGGCGACGTCGAGAACCTCGGCGATTCGGCAATGCACCTCGCTAACCTGATCGAGCGTTGGACCGGCAATCCGGCTCAGATTGTCCTGAAAAGCCCAGCCGAGATAGGGCGTTTGCGACGCGCTGAGGAGCCAATCGTGAGAACCTGGGAGCAGGATCTCATGGAGATCAGCGGAAACCGCTCAGCGCTGGCAAGAGCCTCATGACCTCGCGAACACAAACATGCGGCAGGCCAGAGGCCCGGACACGGCTCGAGCAAGCCGAAGCCTTCGTACTTGCGGCGGAGCTCGTTCTTGATGATACGACGGCCCTCGCCAATTCCGGCGTGGCGGCTGCCCTGGCGATCCTCGCCGGCGTTGCAGCATCGGACGCCGCTTGCTGCGCCCGCCTTCGCAGACGAGCGCGCGGGCAAGCTCATGACGAAGCCGTCGCTCTTCTGGAGACCGTCGAGCCGGGCGGGACGGAAATGGCCAAAGACCTCAAGAGGCTGCTTCAGAGGAAAGACTCAGCCAGTTATGGCGTCTCCTTCTTTGCTCTTGGGGAAGCGCGGGATCTCGTTGGATGGGCCAAGAGGTTGATCGGGCAAGCGCGAACGGCTGTAGAGGCATAACCCTCAACGATCCGCGGATCCTGACCGCGGGATATCGGATTGAGTCCTTGACTGATGGACAAGCCATTTAGGTCCGGTACTTGGTGCCGGGTGCCCGGCCGACCCGTTGATTCCATTTTGAACTGCGCCTTCGTCGAAGTCAGGCGGCGCCGCAAGTGCTTGGACTCGGACAATGGTTCTGCGTCCCTCCCTGAGGGCGCCGTTCAGCAGATGTCGCCACCCTTTGTGGGTGGAGGCAAAGGTTTTACGCAGTGCCAGTTTCATCAGCCTCAATCCGGACGAATTTGCCCATCAACTCGACGGTTATGACGGGCAATCGGATGGACAGAATGGAATCGAGGCCAGTAGGGCTCGATTCACCGAGCTTCTGACCTGCAAATTTGAAGCAGCCCCAACGGGATTCGAACCCGTGTCGCCACCTTGAGAGGGTGGTGTCCTAGGCCTCTAGACGATGGGGCCGAGCGGGCGTTCCACCGCGCCAGATGACGCAGAAGATATCCGCCGTGCTCGGGGGGAAGGACTCGAACCCTCAATAACTGGACCAGAACCAGCCGTGTTGCCGATTACACCACCCCCGAATGGGTGGGTGTTCAGATTAGCCGAGCGTTCCCGACCGCCTATTCGGCCCCTGACCAGGGCCGCGTTGAAACGGCCCTTGGCCGATGCGAAGATGCCTCCTCCGGGGTCCCCCGGGGAAGCAAGTGCGGGTTCGGAGGTTCTCGGCATGTCCCGGTGGTCGGCGCCCGCACCAGATGTGGGCACGCTTGTGCGCGCGGCCGTCGCCTTCGGTGTCGTGGCCGCTTCGGGCGTCCTCCTGCTCCTCGACGCCGGGCCGGCCTCGGCCACGGTCACGGGCACCCCGGGCATGGTGGTCAAGGTCACCCCCGACCACGGCCTGGTCAACGGGCAGACCGTCACCATCAGCGGCCATGGCCTGACCCACGCCGCCGGCTCGGCCGGCGTCACCTGGTTCGCCACCGAATGCACGGCCTCTGTCCGGGGCCGCATGAACCCGTCCACCGACACGCCCCACTGCAACGTGGCCGACGCCCAGGCCATCCGGGTCGCGCGCAACGGCTCCTTCTCGACCAAGTTCCGGGTCCACAGCGGGATCGTCGGCGACGGCTACTGCGGCACCCCCGGCCACAGCACGTGCGTCATCGGCGTCGGGACCGCGAAGGGCCAGGGCACGGTGGTCAAGATCACGTTTGCCGCCGCGCCCAGCCCCGCCACGACAACGTCGACCACCACCACCTCGCCCCCGCGCTGATCGACCAACCCCGGAGCACCGGGGCTCAGGCGTCGTGCAGCCAGTCCAGGTGGTTGAAGCCGATGATCCGCCCGAGGCCCACCCCCACCGCTTCCTTCAGGTAGTAGGGCACGGTGGACCAGCCGGTAATCGGTGAGGTCTGGGTCGGCGTCGGCGAGGGGGACAGCGAGAGCGACGACGCGATCGCCATGTAGCGGTCCTCGTGGAACGGGTCCGTGGTCACCAGCACGACCCGGGCG
>DASXMT010000235.1:0-4487 GCA_036495505.1 Acidimicrobiales bacterium
CCGAGGTCCTGCGCAACATGCTGTTCGCCCGCTCGTCGGTCCTCGAGGGGCTGGCCGTGGTGGTGCTGGACGAGGTCCACTACCTCCAGGATCCGTACCGGGGCTCGGTGTGGGAGGAGGTGCTCGTGCTCACCCCCCGGACGGTGACCTTCGTCTGCCTCTCGGCCACCGTGGCCAACGCCGAGGACTTCGGCGCCTGGCTGACGTCGGTACGAGGGCCGACCCGGGTGGTGGTGGAGACCCACCGCCCCGTGACCCTGCAGCACCACTACGCGGTGTCCGAGCGAGGGCGCGAGGGCCTGTCCGTCGTCCCACTCCTGAAGGGTGGTCGTCCGAACCCCGCCGGGATTGCCCTTGACGAGCGCCGGCGTCGCAATTCCCGTCATCGCTTGCGGGCCCCCCGGCGCACCGAGGTGGCCGAGTACCTGGCCGACCACGGCATGTTGCCCGCCATCACCTTCATCTTCAGCCGGGCCGCCTGTGACGATGCCACCCAGCAGTGCCTGCGCGACGGCCTCCGTCTCACCTCCTCCGAGGAGCGGCGCCGCATCCGGGAGATGACCGAGGCGGCGGTGGAGGGCCTGTCCGATGACGACCTCCGAACCCTCGGCTATGGACCGTGGTCCGCCGCCCTGGAAGCCGGCATCGCCCCCCACCATGCCGGGCTGGTGCCGGCATTCCGCCAAGCGGTGGAATCGTGCTTTTCCGCCGGGCTCTTGAAGGTGGTGTTCGCCACCGAGACGCTGGCCCTGGGGATCAACATGCCGGCCCGGACCGTGGTTGTGGAGCGGTTTGCCAAGTTCCGGGGCTCGGAGACCTCGCCACTGACGTCGGGCGAGTACCAACAGTTGACAGGTCGGGCCGGCCGGCGGGGGATCGACACCGTCGGCCACGCCATGATCCTCTACTCGGCGGCGACCACGTTCGCCACCGTGGCCCGCATCGCTGCGGGCCGGCCTCCCGACCTCCGCTCCTCCTTCCATCCCACCTACAACCTGGCCGTGAACCTGGTTCGGCGGTGGTCCAAGGATGAGGCCCATGACCTCCTGCGCTCCTCCTACGGTCAGTGGCAGGCCTCCAAGGATTCGGTCTCGCTCCCGGCCCAACTCGATCGTCGCCTGGCCGTTCTGAGCTCTCGGGGCTACATCGACGGCTGGCGGCTCACCGACGCCGGAGAGGGGCTGGCTGCCATCTATCACGAGTGCGATCTGCTGGTAGCCGAGGGCCTCCGCGCCGGCCTCTTCGACGGCCTGTCGCCCGCCCGGCTGGCCGGGGTGGTCTCCGGGGTCACGTTCGAGGCGAGACGAAACGAGGACGAGCCATCGCTGCCCAAGGACCGGGTCAGCGCCGAGCGGCTGGTGGCGCTGTCGGCTCTGGCCCAGGACCTGCGATCCGAGGAGCGCCGCCTGGGACTGCCTCGGACCCGGCGTCCGGACCCGGGGCTGGCCCGATCGATCACTCGCTGGGCCGAGGGGGGCTTGTTGTCGTCGGTCCTGGCCGACTGCGACGTGGCCCCCGGTGACTTCGTCCGCAACGTCCGCCAGCTGATCGATCTGCTCCGCCAGCTGGCCCAAGTGGCGCCCTCACCACCGACCGCGGAAGCCGCCGAGCTGGCCGTGTCCTTGCTCCGGCGAGGGGTGGTTGCGGCCAACGACCCGGCCCTGTGGGCATCCGCCACTGACCCGGCTCCCCAGTCGTAATGTGATCCGGGCATGTTCCCCTACGCCGTCGAGACGTTCACCTCCCAAGAGGAGGACATCCTCCGGCGGTACTGCACAAACCTGCACCTTCCGGTGTTTGCCCTGGTCAACCTGCCTGAGGTGGTCAAAGGCGCCCTGTTCGCCAGGTACTCGCGCTCGCCCAAGAGCCTCCGCCGATTGTTCCTCGACGAGTTCGTGGGCGAACTGGACATCACCGGCGACGCCACGGTGGACGCCACCGTCGGCCTCAAGCGGGCCGAGGACCTCTACGAGAAGGTGTTCCTCGAGTACGGCGACGATTCGGTGGCCCAGTTGGGCGGCGTCCACCTGGCCTGTGAACAGGCCTCCAACATCTTGACCAAGGTGCTCGAGCGGGGTCGCCTCATGGCCTACCTGGAGCAGTCGACCCGCTACATCGCCTATGACAGTCGCCTGAGCACGGGCCACTATCGCTATTGCCGGGACCCGGGTCTGCTCGAGTCGCCCCTCGGGGCCAGGTACGTGGGCGAGATGGACCGCATGTTCGATACCTACGGCGAGCTGCTGACCGAGGTGCAGGCGTGGCTGACCCGACGCCACCCCCGTCAGCCCGGCGACTCCGACTTCGTGCACCGGCGTGCCGTGCGGGCAAAGGCGCTCGACGCCCTCCGGGGCCTGCTTCCGGCCGCGTCGCTGTCCAACCTGGGCATCTACGGGACAGGCCAGTCCTACGAGATGTTGCTGCTGCGGATGCGTTCGCATCCGCTTCCCGAGGCCCGGAGCTACGCGGCCATGATGCTCGACGAGCTGCGCAAGGTCATCCCGTCGTTCCTCCAGCGGGTCGACCGGCCGGAGCGGGGTTGGGAGTGGTCGAGCTACCTGGAACAGGTGCGCAACGACACGGCTCGCACGGTCGAGCGCTTGTTCCCCGAGCTTGTCGAGCCGGCGGCATCATCGGCAGTGGGGCCGACGGGGGCTCCGTCGGTTGACCTGGTCGACTTCGATCCCGAGGGCGAGGACAAGGTGATCGCCGCTATCTGCTATCCGAACACCTCGGCGCCCGAGGCCGAGGTGTTTCGTCGGGTGCGCCTGCTCTCCGCCGACGAGCGGTGGTCCGTGGTGCTGGCATACGTGGGGGACCGGTCCAACCGTCGCCACCGACCGGGCCGGGCCTTCGAGCGGACCTCGTATCGATTCGACGTGGTGACCGACTACGGCGCGTTCCGTGACCTGCAACGCCACCGGATGTTGACCATCGAATGGCAGCCGCTCGGCCCCTCGCTCGGCTACGACGTGCCCAACGAGGTGGTGGAGGCCGGCGTGGCCAGCCGGTACACGGCGTCGTTGGAGCGATCCCGCGAGCTCTACGAGGCGTTGGCGCCGGCCTTCCCGGTCGAGTCGGCGTACGCCGTGGCCCTGGCCTACCGCATCCGTTACTCCATGCAGATGAACGCCCGCTCGGCCATGCACGTGGTGGAGCTGCGATCGAGCCCTCAGGGCCACCCTGCGTATCGCTGGGTGGCCCAGGAGATGCATCGGCTCATCGGGGAAGGGGCCGGACACCGTCTGCTCGCTGAGGCCATGTCACACGTCGACTACGGGGACCACGAACTCGAGCGCCTGGAGTCGGAGCGACGCGCCGAGACGCGGCGGGCCGTGCACGGAATTCCTTCACCACCCTGACCAGGGAGCCTTATCGTCCCCGCTGGTCAGGGTGGAACAAAGTCGCTTGACGGCGACCCGGTCCCATGGCCTATCGTTCGCCTCAGTCCCAGTAACCCTACGGAAGCATCGCGCGAAGCTGCATCGCCGAGACGACCCGCGGGGGGATGCTGTGAGAGGCGGAGGGAGGCCTTGGGGTTCGAGTAGAGAACGCTTTTCCGCGACGGGCGGCGGTTGCTACCGAAGCGGGGAAATGGTGCCAAAGAACCCCGGGCCCTGCCGCCTGGACGAGGTAGCTCCACCATTCGGTCTGGCGGGTCGCGACCCGGTGGCTCCGGCGGTGCCGGTGGAGGTGCACACCGCGGCGATGGCGCAAAACCCCATGCCCGACGGACCTCCGCCATGCCTGTGACAGCCTGCACGAGCGCTGCCCGCAACCGTCTATGCTCCCGCCCAACTCACCATTGAAGGGCCGATATGCCGCAAGAACTGGACGATGAAGAAGAACCAAACGGGCTCGCCGAGGGGGACCTCGACGAGCTGGAGGACGATGAGGACCTGATCGAAGACGAAGAGGTCGCGCTCGTTGAGGACGACGATGACGACGACGTGGTGGTGAAGGCCGAACCTGACGAGGATGTCATTGACGTTGTCGTCGCACCAGCCCCCGCCCCGGCGCCGGCGTCGACCGACGAGGAGGAGGCCGATGACGAGGAAGAGCCCGAAGACGAGGACGTCGAAGCCAGCTTGGACATGATCTTGAAAGAGCGGCTCGTCGTCGAGGAGGAGCCCGAAGACGAAGAAGCGGTCGAGACGGATGAGAAGAGCGACGGTGTCGAGCGGGTGCTACCCAAGCAGCCGGACGAATTCGTCTGCCGCTCGTGCTTCTTGGTCAAGCACCCCAGCCAGCTGGCCGACACGAAGAAGATGCTGTGTCGTGACTGCGTCTAGGGACGCACGGTGTCGTGACGGCGTCTAGGGACGCACGGTGCCGTGACTGCGTCTAGAGACGCACAGCCGCGAGACTGCCTGTAGAGACGCACAGCCGCCAGACTGCGCCTGAGAAAGGAGGCCACTATGGAGCCGGTCGATGACGAGCCCACGGTGAGCCAACGCCTTATCGACGTCTTCGTCTTCGCCCCCGCT
>DASXMT010000236.1:0-1573 GCA_036495505.1 Acidimicrobiales bacterium
CCGGGTGAGATCGCCCATTATGTCCTCGTCGACGGATCTGGGGGCCTGATTATCGAAGAGGCCGATGACCTCACCGAGGACTTTAAGAGAGTGCTCGCGTACTCGGAGTTCTTGGAGATCGACATCACTCCCGTATTGAAGATCGACGACGCGGTGGGTCCGCTCCTCGACTACGTGGGTGGTGCCTGACCCCCTCAGCTCGTCGGCCCCAACCAAGGCGAACTGTCCTTGTCTGCCTGGACCGAGCCATGCAGATCTGGGGCAGCGTCCAGACCTGTTGGCTGACCGACAACGAGCACACGGTCAGCATCGACCACGTCGCCGGCATCGCCCTGCGCAACCCGAACCTGGTGGCTGTGCCGCCGACCGTCTCATGCAACACGCCCATCTGGCACCTCAGGCAATTCCATCCGACTCACCGACGCCACCAGTGGCATTCCCGTGAGCCTTTCCCCGTGGGGAGTACGAGCCATCCGCGAACTACACAAGAGAACTTGAGTTGTCATCAACGCCGGACACCGGTGCCGCGTCAGACAGTGTTCGCCCTGTTCTCCTACACATTTCTGAGCCGCTCGTTCTGCGGCACTCCGCTCCCTTCCTCTACTATCCAGGTTGCTTAGTACCCCCTTGGGGAGGACGCCTTGGGCGCGGCAACAGCGATCGTGAACGCAAAGGTATTCGACGGGACGAAGTCGCGGGACTGGACTTCGGTCCGGTTCGCTGACGGCCTGATCACCGATGGCTCGGCCGCCTCGGCCGCCCAAGAAGGCGACGAAGTGATCGACGCAGGTGGCGGGACGGTGCTTCCCGGCCTGATCGACGCGCACGTGCACCTCGTTCCCGGCGCTCTCGCACAATCATTGACCTTTGGCGTCACCACCGTCCTCGACATGTTCAGCAAACCCGACCTGGTGGCCAGTGCTAAGGAGCAGGCCTGCTTCCGTCCAGACGTGGCCGACGTACTTTCTTCGGGTGTCGGTGCCACTGCGCCCGACGGGCACCCGTCGCTGATGTACGCCCCGTTCCCGACGCTGACCGCCGCTGACCAGGCCGAGCATTTCGTCGCGGATCGGGTTGCGGAGGGATCGGACTATCTGAAGATCATCTCTGGCACCGGGGGTCTATGGCCCTCGCTGGACTCCGAGACCATCAAGGCACTGGTCGTTGCCGCACACGCCCGCGGCCTGCTCGTCGTCGGTCACGTGAGCTCGGTGGCCGGTGTCGAGGAGGTCGTGTCCGCCGGTGTCGACGTGGTGGCCCACGTCCCTGCGAACGCCGAGCTGGGCAAGGCCCTGGTCGAGCGCATGGCCGAGGCCGGAGTCATAGTCTGTCCGACGCTGGCTACCATCGAGAACACCCTCGGTGAAAAGGGTGGTGCGGCAGTGGCAGGCGACCCGCGCCTCGCTGAGGCGCTCGGGGAGGCCTGGACACACAGGTTGACCTCGGATGCCTCGGGATGGCGTGGGCGGCAAATGCCGCCCTACTCGCGGGCCGAGGACAACGTGCGGCGACTGGCCGACGCGGGGATAACTCTGCTGGCGGGCACCGACGCCCCGAACCCGGGGACCGTGTT
>DASXMT010000237.1:0-8789 GCA_036495505.1 Acidimicrobiales bacterium
CAGCCCGAGTACGCCGGCAAGAAAGACAGCTTCGACATCTGCTGGCTGGGCTCGCCCCCACTGTGGGAGGCCGGCGACTTCGCCGCAGCCTCCCCGGCCGTCCTGGAGGCCTACCGCGACCGGATGATCGACTGGTGCGCCCAGCTCAGAGGCCAGGATGTCACCCGGACCCCGCTGCCCGTGCCCCCCACCACCTCGGTCGAGGAGTACATCGACCACCTCCGGTGGTTCGACCAGGAGGTGGCGCCCCGGCTCCGGGGCTAGCCGGCTCGGTCGAGCGCCGCCGCGGTCAGGCCCGGCTCGGGGTGAGCAGGACGAGGGGGACGTCGCGCCCCAGCAGCGCCGTCTGGTCCTGGTAGCGCCGGAGATCGGGGTGCTGTTCGGCCACCGACTCGAACACCTCGGCCCGTTCCGACCCGGCGCTGACCCTAGCCGTGGCCGGGGTCTGTATCCGGTTGACGCGGATCCAGCAGCGGGGCTCGGCCTCCAGGTTCTTCACCCAGAACGGATCGGTCGGCCCCCCGCCCTTGGTGCCGCAGACGACCAGATCCTGGCCGTGCCGGTAGAAGGGAAGGCACGAGGTGCGCAAGTCGCCGCTCCGCCAGCCGATGGAGGTGAGGAGCAGATGATCGCGGTGATAGGGCCGGCCCGCCGCCTGGGCGAACTCGAAGGAGACGAGCGAGAACCCGGTCCAGCGCACCAGGGCGCGGTCGATGGCTTTGCCCCGCCGGGTCGGCTTCATGACGATCATCCACGGGCGCCCGTGGGCCGAGAAGCTGACCCGGCCGCCCAACGTGGCCGTGCCCGGTGCCCCCTCCGGCCCGGTGCCCTCGTCGTTGCTGGCCATCACGATGCCCCCTTCCCCATCGGCGACATGACGCCCCGGTCTTGAAACATAGGCCGAGGATGACGTTCACACCTCCGGTGGTTCTACCAGGACCAGGCGCATTTCTCACCCGTCGGGCGGCACAGTTTCAAACACCCGTTTGGTTGGTATCTCCGGTGGCGAGCTATAAGCTGCCCCCATCGACAACGACTTGACACCGCGCCCTCCGGCCGACGGGGTCGCCGTCCTCGGGTTCGCCCGTAGCCCGTTCGGGAAGTTCGGTGGCTCGCTACGAGAGGCAACCCTGCCCGAGCTGGCCTCGGCCGTCGTCTGTGCCGCCCTCGATCGCGCCGGGGTGGCCCCCGACGACGTCGATCAGCTCGTCTTCGGGGTCAACTTCCCGGGATCGGACCGGTCCATCGCCCGCCAGATCCTGCTCCGCTCGGACATCCCCGTCGACCGGAACGCCTACACGGTGGACCGCGCCTGTTGCAGCTCCCTCACCGCGCTGGCGGCGGCGTCGCGTTCCATCCGCCTGGCCGAGGCCTCGGTGGCCGTGGCCGGGGGGGCCGAGAACCTGAGCCGAGTGCCTTACTTCCTCGAGGGCGTGCGCTGGGGCCATCGCCTGGGGAACCTGGAGATGAGCGACCAGCTGGTCATCTCCTGTCCGCATACCCACGAGCCCCGGGCCCGCCAGGCCTCCCGCGAGGCCCTCGAGCACGGCATCGATCGAACCCAACAGGACGAGTGGGCCCTGAGGAGCCAGGAGCGCTATGCCAAGGCCCTGGCCGCCGGGTGGCCGGCCGAGGAGATCGTGCCCGTGCCCGGCGCCGACCAGCGCGGGGCCGCCATCACCTTCGAGCACGACGAGGTGCCCCGGCCCACCACCACCGCCGCCGGGCTGGCCTCGCTGTCCACCATCTACGAGAGCGAGACGGTCACGCCGGGCAACGCCCCCGACCTGTCCAGCGGGGCGTCGGCGTTGGTGCTCGCCGGTACCCGGACAACAGCCGGACGAGTGCGTCCGCCGTTGGCCACCCTCCGGGGCTTTGCCGCCGTCTCGGGCGAGCCCCGCCGCATCGCCTCCATTCCGGCCACGGCCATCTCCGCCGCCCTGAACCGGGCCGGGCTCACCCTCGACCAGATCGACCTGATCGAGATCAACGAGGCCTTCGCCGCCGTCCCCTTGGTGTCGACGCTCATCCTGGCCGGCGGGGACGGGCAACGGGCCCAGGCCCTCCGGGAACGGACCAACGTCAACGGCGGGTCGGTGGCCATGGGCCATCCCACCGGAGCCACGGCGGCCCGTATGGTCATGACCGCCATCTGCGAGCTCCGGCGCCGGGGCGGAGGCACGGCGGCCGTGGCCCTGTGCGGTGGCATCGGCGAGGGTGAGGCCGTCATCGTCGAGGTCGACCCGGAAGGATCCGGCACCGCGTAGGCGGCACACGCTGGAGGGAGAATCATGACGCTCAACACCAAGGCATACGACCAGTGGCGCGAGGAGAACGCCGAGCGGCTGGTGCCGGGCGAGGCGGGCTCGGTCACCCATTCCGGCCTGCCCGTCCAGCCGGTCTACACCCCGCTCGACCTGGGCCGGCCAAGTGAGGAGGAGTTGTCCCGATATGACGCCAAGCTGGGGATGCCCGGTCAGCCCCCGTTCACCCGGGGCATCCGGCCGGGCATGTACCGGGAAGGCAACTGGGTCATGGGGATGTACTCGGGGCAGGGGTCGCCCACCGAGACCAACCAACGCATCCGATCCCTGCTGGCCGCCGGGCAAACCGGGTTCTCGCTAGCCCTCGATCTTCCCACCCAGCTGGGCTTGGACTCCGACCATCCCCTGGCCCACGGCGAGGTGGGCCGGGTGGGCGTGCCCATCGACAGCCTGGCCGACATGGTCGAGCTGTTGAACGGCGTGTCCCTGGACAAGGTTTCCCAGATTCGCACCACGGCCAACTCCATCGGCCCGCTGGCCGTCGCCCTGTTCGTGGCCGGAGCCGAAGTCCACGGGTACTCACCGACCGAGTTCAAGGTGATGCTGCAGAACGACGTCCTGAAGGAGTACGTCGCCCGCCACACCCATATCTTCCCCTACCGCGCCGGGCGCGACTTCTCCGTCGACGTCATCGAGTACTGCGCCACCTCCCTGCCCCACTGGGAGCCGATCGAGTTCTGCGGGTACCACATCCGCGACTCGGGATCGACGGCCGTGCAGGAGGTGGCCATCGCCATCAGCAACGGGATCGAGTACATCCGGTGTGCGCTCGATCGCGGGCTCAGCATCGAGTCGTTCGCCCACTCGGTGTACATGTTCTTGTCCTCGGGGCTGGACATCTTCGAAGAGGTGGCCAAGTTCCGGGCGGCCCGACGCATCTGGTCCGACATCATGGTCACCCGGTTCGGCGCCACCGACGACGCCAGCCGGGCCCTCAACATCTTCTGCTACACGTTGGGCGGCTACCAGACGGCCAACGAACCCCTGAACAACCTCATCCGGATCTCCTACCAGGCGCTGGCCGCGGTGCTCGGCGGCGTCCAGACCCTGGCCTCGTCCTCGTACGACGAGGCGCTCGGCATCCCGAGCCCGGAAGCGGCCCATCTGGGCCTGCGGACCCAGCAGATCCTGGCCCTGGAGACCGGGGTGACCCGGTCGGCGGATCCACTGGGCGGCTCCTACCTGGTCGAGGCCCTGACCGACCAGCTCGAAGGGGAGATCCGGGCGTACATGGCCCGCATCGAAGGAGCAGGCGGGGCCATCGGGGCGCTCGAGTCAGGGTTCTTGGAGGCCGAGATCGACGAGCAGGCCTTCCGGCTGCAGAACCGCATCGACCGGGGCGATCAACCGGTGGTCAGCGTCAACCAGCACGTCACTACCGCCCCGCCCACCTCATTGACCCGGGCGCCGGCCCGGCGGGACCTGGCCGCCATCGAGGAAGCCCAGGTGGAATCGCTCGCCCGCCTGCGTGCGGACCGGGACGCCGGCGCCGTGACCGACGCCCTCGAGCTGGTACGCACCGCGGCCCGGTCCCAGTCCAACACCATCCCTCCCATCCTGTCGGCCATACGGGCCAACGCCACGGTGGGCGAGATCTGCCAGGCCCTGGCCGACGTCTGGGGGCGCTTCGATGCCCACCATCCCTGAGCTGGTCGAGCGGTCGGCCCGTGCCTATGGGCCCAGGGTCGCCGTGGCCGACGGCGACCGCCAACTGACCTTTGCCGAAGTAGGCGACCGGTCCGGTCGCCTGGCCAACGTCCTTGGCGGGCTGACCGCCGAACCCGGCGCCCGGGTGGCCATCTTGATGCGGAACCGGTTGGAGTACGTGGAGTGCGACTTCGCCATCGCCCGCGCCGGGATGGTCAAGGTCCCCATCAACCCACGCCTCAGCGACGACGAGCGCCGGTACCTGCTGGCCGACTCGGGGGCCACCGTCCTCGTCACCGAAGCGGCCGAGCGGTCGCGGGCCGCCGACCTGGTGGCCGACCTGGACCAGCCCCCCACCGTCGTGGACCTCGACGCCGATGGCGACGAGCCCGGGATCCTGGGCGACTACCCCTCCCTGCTGGGCGCGGCGCTACCCACGCCACCCCGGCTGGACTCGGACCCCGAACGGCTCAGCCAGCTGCTGTACACCTCGGGGACCACAGGCCGCCCCAAGGGAGCAATGCTGGCCGACCGCTGCCGGGTGACGGCCACGCTCATGAGCATCTCCGAGGAGTTCTGCGCCGGACCGGGCGACGGCATGATCCACGCCGGTCCGCTATCGCACGGCAGTGGGTCCAAGGTGCTCACCTTCTTCACCCGGGGGGCCCGCAGCATCCTGATGGGCAAGTTCGAACCAGCTGCCTTTTTCCGCTGTGTCACCGAGCAGGGGGGCACCTCCACGTTCCTCGTCCCCACCATGATCCAGATGCTGGTGGAGCACGGCGCGCGCTCGGGTCCGCCCCGGGGTCTCCGCAACATCACCTACGGGGGGGCCAGCATCAGCCGCACCACGTTGGACTCCGCACTCGAGGCGTTCGGCCCCATCCTCACGCAGGTGTTCGGCACCTCGGAGGTTCCCCACCCCATCACCGCGCTCCGCCACCGCGACGAGATCGACCCGCGTGTGTCCGGCGGCCCTGCCGTGCCCACCGGTCGACTGGTGTCAGCGGCGTCCATGCGCCTGGTCGACGAGCAGGAACCCGAACAGGACGGGGACCACGGCGAGCTCTGGGTCTCCGGTCGCCAGGTGATGCAGGGGTACTGGAACAACCCCGCCGCCACCTCCGAGGCCATCGTCGACGACGGCTGGTACCGGACCGGCGACGTGGCCATGGTGGACGACACCGGGCTCATCACCATCGTCGACCGCATCAAGGACATGATCATCTCGGGTGGGCTCAACGTGTACCCGGCCGAGGTGGAGCGGGTGCTGGTCGAGCACGCGGACGTCAAGGACGTGTGCGTGGTCGGGGTGCCCGACGACCGCTGGGGCGAGGTGGTGGCCGCCGCCGTGGTGGTCAAAGCGGGCTCCGGGCTGGACGTCGCCACCCTCGAGGAATGGTGCGGCGGGCGGCTGGCCGGCTACAAGAAGCCTCGCATCGTCGCCGTGGTCGACGACTTGCCCAAGGGCTCCACGGCCAAGATCTCCAAGCGGGCGGTGCGCCAGCTGCTCATGGACAGGGCAACAAACGGGTCCGGTGTCACGACCGGCTGAACCACCGGCTGGCACGCCCGGGCCCGCCCGGTAAGAGTGCTGACCGTGGAAACCGCAACCGAAGTAGAAATCGAGCCGGAGACGACCCCCTACGGGACCCGGATCCATGAGTTGGCCCTGGCGTCGCCAGACGACATCGCACTGATCTTCGCGGCCGAGGACAGGAGCGAACGCCATTTCACCTGGACCGACCTCGACCACCGGTCCACCCAGGTGGCCCGCGCCCTGGCCCGCCGCGGGCTCGGTGTGGGGGAACTGTTCGCCATGCAGCTGAAGAACTCACCCGAGCTGGTGTTCGCCACCTTTGCCGCCTGGAAGCTGGGTGCCGTCCCAGTCCCGGTCCGCTGGGACCTACCCGAGTGGGAGCTGGGACGGCTCCGGGCTGTCATCGATGCGGCCGTGGCCGTCGACGCCAGCACCGTCGACCTGTTCGAGGAGAGCCTGGCCGAATCGACCGAGGTCCTCCCCGAGGTCATCCCGCCCCACCATTCCGGCATCTGCAGCTCGGGCTCGACCGGTTCGCCCAAGGTGATCCTGCGCAAGTCCCCCGCAGTGGTGATCGAAGGAGCCCCCGGAGCACTGGGTATCCAGGAGTCCTGGGGCCCCCTCTCGCCCGACCAGCTCATCCTGACCCCTGGGCCGATCTACCACAACAACGGCTTCCTCACCATGTCCAACCTCCTGTCCGGCCATCGGGTCGTGCTGATGGAGCGCTTCCGGGCCGACCACATGGTCGACCTGATCGAACAGCACAGGGTCACCGGGTTCACGGGGGCCACGCCGATGTTCCAACGGATCGCCCAGCTGCCCGGCGTCGCCACGCGAGACTTCTCGAGCATCGAGTGGACCATGCAGGGTGCCGCCGTCCTACCCCAGTGGCTGGCCCGTTTCTGGTTCGACCTCATCGGTCCCGAGCACTTCTACATGACCTACGGGTCGAGCGATGGTGCAGGGGTGGTGGCCTGCCGCGGAGACGGGTGGCTCGAGCATCCCGGCACCCTGGGTCAACCGTGGACCGAAACGGAGATCAAGATCCTCGACCCCGAGGGCAACGAGCTCCCTACCGGGGAGATCGGCGAGATCTTCATGCGCCAAGCCGACGGTGTCACCCACGGGTACCTCGGAAACGTGCCTCCCGCACCGGTGACGGCGGACAACTTCACCACCATCGGCGATCTCGGCTGGCTTGACGAAGAGGGTTGGCTGTTCATGGCCGACCGCCGGGTCGACATGATCATCTCCGGCGGGGCCAACGTGTTCCCGGCCGAGGTCGAAGCGGCACTCAGCGAGCACCCCGGTCTGGATGACGTCGTGGTCATCGGATTGCCGGACGAAGAGTGGGGCCACCGCGTCCATGCCATCGCTCAGGCGTCGCCAACGGCTCCGTCGGTCAACGAGCGGGACGTGATCGACTTCGCCAAGTCGCGCCTCAGCCCCTACAAGGTGCCCAAGACGGTCGAGTTCGTCGACCGCATCCCCCGTTCCGAAGCCACAAAGGTCAACCGGTCCGCTCTGGTGGCCGAGCGGGCCCCCACCTCCGGCTGACCGGTTCTGCTCGACAGAAATTCCGGAGACCCTGTTCAACAGGCCTCTGCTCAACAGGACTCTGCTCGCCAGGACTCGGTGCCGGAGCGCGGTTCTGTGATACTCACACAACCGCTGCTTGCGATCACCTGACGGGCCAAGTACCGTCCGTGTGGGAGGGATAACTACCTTCCGTATGGCAGGTACTGGCATCCGGTGTCACAGCCGGGATCCGTCTTGATCCGCTCGGAGGGTCAGCAGGGGGGCAGCAATGAGGCACTGGCAGGTTCGGTTCGGGTTCATGCGGTTGCTGGCGGTCACATCGCTCCTGGTGGTAGCCATCGGGGCGGGGACGGCATCGACGCTGGGGTCGAGTGCCAGCGCCAGCTCGGGCTACCCGCCGATTCCCAGCGGACCGATCACGTTCGAGGTCTCCGCCGACCTGAGCGGCGTGGCCGCCGCCTACGGGGCGACCACCAAAGCCGCCTTTCAAAACGTCACCCTCCAGGCCTTCGACGCCACCCACCCCAACGGGATCGACGGACACAAGGTCATCATCAAGATCCAGAACGACGCCAGCGACGTCACCGGTGCCGTCCAGGCCGCCGATCAGATGGTGGCGGACAAGGCGGCCGGGGTGGTCACCGTCTCCCAGAGCCCGGCGGCCCAGAGCCAGCAGCTGGCCGTGTTGACCAAGGCCAAGGTGCCGGTGGTCTCCACCCTGACCGGCTCGCAGTATGCCGACACCAGCAAGTACCCCTACGCCTTCAGTCCCGGTGGATCCGTCGAGCAAGAGGGGGCGGTGGCGGCCAAGTGGATGGCCACCACCAACGTCAAGCGGGTGGCGGTGCTGACCGACGGCCTGCCCCAGGACACCGACGCGGTAAACCAGATCCTGGCCGGGATGAAGCGGTACGCCCCCAACGCCAAGGTGGTCCAGTCGGTGACCATCCCATCGGGTTCGGTGGATGACTCAGCGGCCATCACCAAGGCCAAGGCGGCCAACCCCGACCTGCTCTTGGTCTATCTGGGCGTGGGTTTCGGACCGGTGTGGCAGGCCATGCAGTCGGCCAGCTGGTCGCCCACCATCCTGTCCTCGGCCGGCGCCTGGTACGACGGATTCGATGCCATGGGATCCCTGACGGGCAAGGCATTTGCCCCCTATGTCGACTGCGCTGATACGCCGACCCAGGCCTTCACCGCCGAGCAGCAGGATCTCTTCGCCAAGTACAGCGCGGTGACCGGAGCCACCAGCACCAACTACCTGACCTATATCGCCTCTGACTCGGTTCCGGTCGAGATCATGGCCGCCGCGATCGAGAAGTACCACTCGACGGACCCCAACGCCATCAAGAAGGCGATCGAGGAGATGCGCGACCAGTCGTTCATCGGCATCCAATACAGCTTCTCGCCCAGCAACCACTTCGGGTTGACCGGCCAGTACGGCCCGGCCGTCTGTGCCATGGGGCCGCCCTATGCCGGCGGGGTGGGGAAGGTACCGATCAAGCAACCGTGACGGGCGAGGTGGTTGCCCTGGCTGCCTGCCGGATCACCCGGTGGTGATCTGGCGGGAGGCGAGCTTCCAGCCGGCGGGAGTGCGGGAGAAGCGGTCGAGGTAATGACCGATGCCCCGGACGACAGGCGCGCCTGTCGTGTCGCCCACGAACAACCAGTAGGACTCGGCTTCGGCCGTGTCGCCCCCGTCCACCCGAACGGCCAGCGTGGTGTTCACGTGCCTG
>DASXMT010000238.1:0-5559 GCA_036495505.1 Acidimicrobiales bacterium
CTGCCGCCCCCGCCGATCGCCCTCCTCTTTGGGATGCGCATGGTCGAGATCGAGCCGGGCCGGGTGGTCTTCGAGTGTGAATTGGACGAGTCGGTCTACAACCCCATCGGCATGGTCCACGGGGGGTTGGCCTGCACGCTGGCCGACACTGTCATCGGCTGCGCGGTGCACACCACCCTCGAGGCGGGTGTGGCGTACACCTCGATCGACCTGAACGTCAGCTACCTACGACCGGTCACCCTGGCCAGCAGCCCGGTTCGCGCTATCGGGCTGGTCACCAAGCCGGGGCGCCGGGTCGCCTTCGCCAGCGCCGAGATCGAGGATTCCGCCGGCAAGGTCGTCGCAACGGCCACCGGTAGCTGCCTGATCATGGACCGCCGCGCTCCTTGATTTCCCAGGGGTGGCCCGCGCTGCCCCTTGGTGCCCAGGGGGCGGCCTGCGGCCGTTCCTCAGGCCGGCGGACCCTTGCTCCACGCCTCGGCACCGGCAGCGCCGGCGGCTATGGCTTGCCGCCACTTGCTCTTGGCAATTTCGAGCGGCGGCTGCTCGAGCTGTTGGACCCACTCCCGAGCGGCTGCACCCAGTGCGAGACTGCCCAGGGCAACACCGGCGAGCCAAACGAGCCCACCGGCGGGGGCGCGGGCCGCCGCGACCCTCAGGAGCTTGGAATCCAACTGCAGCGGATTCGAGTAGTTCGCCGTCTGTCTGGAATCCTCGTCCATCTGCTCTCCTTTGGGATGCCACGTAGGTGCGTCTACCGAGCAACTTAGTACCCGGCACCAGGGACGACTACACCGCAGTCTGAAAAGGAAGCCGTTCCCCAGCAACTAAATTTGAGCGGTGAGCATCGAATGGGAGCCGGTCAGTCGACTGGATGAGCTCCCGGAGCCGTGGCGGTGCTCGTGTCCCGACCACGAGCACCGCTCGCTGGGGAGCCGGAAGGAACGCATGCGTCGCACTGACCCATCGGAGAACCAGCGCCACCTGTCCCCCGAAACCCAGCGGAGGGCCCGTCGACTGGCGTGGCTCTATGCAGGGGCAGCCGCAGTCCTTATGCCATGGATCGTGTACCTGGCCGTCACGCTGCCCCGACGAAACATTGATCTGCACTATCGAGCAGCGTGGGTCGGGTTCGATTGCCTGCTCGTCTTCGTCATCATCAGAACGGCATACATGGCTTTCCGGGTTGACCAGCGGGTGCAGTTCGCCGCCATCGCCACCGCCACCCTCCTGATCGTGGACGCGTGGTTCGACATCACCACCTCGGGGAACCGCACTCAGTTCGTCTCGGCCTTGGTGCTGGCCGCGGTCGTCGAGATCCCCTCAGCGCTGTTCTCGATACACCTCGCCCGTCAGGTGAACAGGCGCCTCGTGGAACGGGCCGAGCGCGGCGACACAATGACCGACGGTGATCAGTAGCTGCTCCACAGATGGCGAGGTCGCCGTCTGGGCGTCGATCGCGCGTCGGCGCGCTCCTGGTGAGGACTATTGCGTGACGGTGCGCAGCTTGAACTGAGCACCAGCTGGGTCGGCCACGGTGGCCAGCCGACCATACGGCGTGTCCTCAGCGTCTGCCACCAGCGACCCGCCCAAGTCCTTGACCGTGGCCACCGTGGCGTCTGCGTCGTCGACCTGCCAGTAGATCGACCAGTGGGCGGGCACACCCTCGGGGAGCCACGCGGTGGCGTCCATGATCCCGGCCAGCTCCTCCTCGCTGCTCGGGTCTCGCATCGTCGTGTAGCGGAACTCGTCGCTGTCACCAACCGCGGTGGTGTCCCACAGGAACACCGAGCGGTAGAAAGCCACGGATGCGGCGTGGTCCCGGGTGAAGAGCTCAAACCAGCTCGGAGCACCGTGCTCGTTCATGACCGTGAAACCGGGGAATGCCATGGGCTGCCACACACCCAGATGGGCGCCCGTGGGGTCGGTGAGCACTAGCTGGACCCCGAGATCGGCGACGGGCATCGACGGAGCGACTATCTGGGCCCCCATGGCTGTGGCCGCCTCTGCCGTTTTGCCGGTGTCGTCGGTGGCCAGATAGATCTTCCAGGAGTCCCTGCCCGGCATGTCCTACATGTCTCCCCCCATGGCAGCGGCAACAGGAACACCGTTGCGGGTGAACATGAAGTAGCCGCCGAACTCCGGGCTCGGCTCTTGAGCCTCCCACCCGAAGAGCTCGGTATAGAACGTGCGGCTGCCTTCGACGTCGGAGGTCCACAGGTCGGCCCAGCAGGGCGATCCGATGGGTGCGCGGTCACGGGCGGTCATGGTTGCTCCTTGTTGTCCGGTGGATGCATCTCCGGTGGATGCATCTATGGGGGATGCGTCTATGGGGTCTGACGGCTCCCGGGGACAAGAGTCATCGGCTCCGCCGGGACTCGAGCGCAGGTGAGGACACGGTCGTGCTCAGCCGACCGATGAGATCAACTCGTCCCGCCCGTCCACCAATCGATGGCTGTCCCCCAGCGCTGGTGCCGCATCACGGTGGTTGGTCCCGATGGCACCGTGCTCGCTGATTGCCTGCTCGAAGGGACGGGTCCCCCTGACCTCGGCGCCGTCGACGACGTGGCACGCCTGGCGCTGCTGGCTGGGCGTCTCGGCGGCGGCATCACCCTCGCCGACGTCTCGCCGCTGATGCGAGCCCTGCTCGAGCTGGCCGGTCTACGGGTCGAGATGGACAGGCAGGCCAAATTCTGCGAAGAGCCACGTGGGATCCAGCAGTGTCAGGAAGAAGTTCATCCCGGTGATTCGCCCTCCTGAGATCTCGAGCACCTGGAGGGCCCAGGGGGCATGGCCGCCGGCCGGGTCGGGCTTGTACTGCCCGAAGGCCGGGCAGCCATTGGCCCAGGTGGGTAGCAGCCGAGACCCCCGGCATGCGCTCGGTCCGGGCTGGACCATCCACGTGGCGATGTTGGCCGCCCCCTGGATCCACATGGCGAAGGGCGGCATCGACTGGACTGCATCCTCGTGCAGCAGCGTCACCAGCCGCTCGATGTCGTAGCGCTCGAAGGCGTCGACATACCGTTCGAGCAGCTTGGCGTCGGCATCATCCAACTTCTCCCGGTGTGCACCCGCTGGCAGGGCGCCGAGAGTGGCCCGTGCCCGCTGCAGGGCGCTGTTGACTGCGGCCACGCTGGTGTCGAGGAGCTCGGCCGCCTCGGCTACCTGCCAGCGGAGCACCTCGCACAGGATCAGCGTGGCGCGCTGGCGGGCAGGCAGGTGTTGGAGCGCGGTCACGAAGGCGAGTCGGATCGACTCGCGGTACTGAGCGATCTCGGCCGGGTCCGAGCTCTCGGGAGCAACGCTTGCGTCGGTGACCGGAGTGACCCAGGTGGCCTCGGGCAGCAAGGGGCCGAGGTGGGACTCCTCGGGGGGCGATGACGGGCCCATCTCCATGGGCCGGGCCCGACGCTGCACGGAGCGGTGCATGTCGATGCACACATTGGTGGCGATGCGGTACAGCCAGGAACGGACGCTGGACCGACCTTCGAACCTGTCGGAGTTGCGCCAGGCCCGCACCATGGTCTCCTGGACGGCGTCCTCCGCTTCGGAGCCTGAGCCCAGCATCCGGTAGCAGTAGCCGGTCAGCTCCCTCCGAAACGGTTCCAGGTCGGTGGGGGCCACGGGAGCGTCGAGTGCCACGGCCCTGGATCCTACCGATACGCGGTCGAGAACGGCGTCTGACATCACTGGTAGGACGAAGCAGCCGACCAGAAGTCATCGGTCCGAGCCGTGATCAGATCAGGCCAGGAATGACCGCCTCCACCAGGGTCGGCCCGGGGGTGGCCAGGGCGCGTCCCAGCGCATCGCAGAATCCCTCCGCGGTATCGCTCCGTACCGCGTGGAGTCCCATCCCCCTGGCCAGGGACACGAAATCGAGGTCGGGACGGGAAAGATCGAGGACGGCCTTGGCCCGTGGCCCGGGAGTGCCGGCACCCACCCGGGCGAGCTCCATGTTCAGCACCGAATAGGACCGGTTGTTCAACAAGATGGTCGTGACGTCCAGGCTTTCCCTGGCCATGGTCCACCAGGCCTGCAACGTGTAGAGGGCGCTCCCGTCCGCCTCCAAGGCCACCACCCGTCGATCAGGGCGGGCCACGGCGGCGCCCACTGCCACCGGCAGTCCCTGGCCGATGGCGCCGCCGGTGAGGCAGAGCCAGTCGTGTGGGGGTGCTGCGGCCGTTGCCCCCGGGGCGAACAGACTCGATGTGTTCCCCTCGTCGGAGACGATCGCCCCCTCGGGAAGCAGGACACCGAGCGCCTGGCTTACGGCTTGGGCGGTGAGCGCCCCGGTAGGACGCTCCTGCACCTCCCCGTCCTGGCGATGGGCGGTGCCCGTCGGCACCTCCAGCACGGCCATGAGCGCGTCGAGCGCCGCGCCCAGATCGCTGTCAGGGGCGACCACCTCGTCCACCGTGCAACCGTCGGGAACCAGGTCGCTCGGCCGGTCCGGATAGGCAAAGAAGGAGACAGGGGCCTTGGCGTCGACCAGCACCAGATGCCGGGTGCCCTCGAGTTGCATGGCCGCGAACTCGGCCAGATAGGCGAGCCGATCCACCGGGGGCCGGCCCACACCGCGCTCCAGGCGGGCGGGGAAGGTCTCGGCCAGCAATCGGGCCCCGGTGGCTGCGGCTATGTCCGCCACCTGGCCGAGGGCCGTTCCCGAGCAGGCCCGGCCCCCGATGAGGATGACCCGTGGTTCCGAGGACCGTAACGCGGCAGCCGCCGCGCTGATGGCGTCCTCGTTCGGGCTCGCTCCCGCCCTCGATGGCATGGCCGGTGCCGGTGGTGCCGCTCGGTCGAATCGGTCGTCGCTCGTCCATGACACATCGGCCGGGAGAATGAGGGTGGCGACCGAGCCCGGGGGGCCGAGAGCGGCGGACAGGGCGGCGAGGGCATCACCGATGAGGTCGGCTGTCGAGCCCGAGGTCCGGACGAAGGTGGACACGTTGCGGGCCACCGTCTCGATGTCGGACTGGAGCTGCGCGTCGTAGCGCCGGTGGGTGGTGGCATGGTCGCCGACGATGTTGACCACTTGGCTGTGGGCCCGCCGGGCATTGTGCAGGTTGGCCAGCCCGTTGCCCAGCCCCGGCCCCAGATGGAGGAGCGTGGCCGCCGGCCGACCGGTCATGCGGGCATACCCGTCGGCTGCGCCGGTGGCCACCCCCTCGAACAGGGCCAGCACGGCCCGCATGGCCGGTACGTCATCGAGGGCGGCGACGAAGTGCATCTCCGAGGTCCCGGGGTTGGTGAAGCAGGTGTCCACCCCCCGGTCGACCAGCAGGCGAATGAGGGCCTGGGCTCCGTTCACCGGTCTCGTCCCGTCGACGGTTCGGGGTCGAAGATGGCACCAGGATTGAGGATGCCCTGGGGGTCGAAGCTGGCCTTGATGCGCCGCATGAGCGCCAGCTTGGATGGATCTTCGAACTCGGCCAGGTACGGCTGCTTCGCTCGCCCGATGCCGTGTTCCCCGGATACGGCCCCGCCCAGGCCGATCCCGGCCGAGATGATGTCGTGCAAGACGGTGTGGCGAACGGCAGGATCGGCCTGCCACACCGA
>DASXMT010000239.1:0-2998 GCA_036495505.1 Acidimicrobiales bacterium
GCCCTCCGAGTACTTCAAAAGCAATATCTACGCAACCTTCTGGTTCTAGCGGGCTGACAACAAGTTGCCCGAACTGATTGCTTCGGTGGGGGAGGACAACATCATGTTCGAGACCGACTTCCCCCATCCGACGTGTCTCTACCCCGACCCCCTCCAAGCCGTTGAGGAAAAGATGGCAACGATTTCTCCGGAAGCGCGGGCCAAGATCATGGGTGAGACGGCCCGCAAGCTGTACCGACTCTGAACACTTTTCTCGGCGACTGCTGCACCATGGAGAAAACGATTGGAGGTGGACCCGATGAGTGAAGCGACGGTGCGGGTGTGGCTGGTCACCGGGGCCAACGGCGGCTTCGGTCGAGCGATCGCGGAGGCCGCCGCCGCTGCTGTCGATTTCGTCGTGGCCACCGCCCGGCAGCCCTCGTCGCTGGACGACCTCGTCGGTCGCTAGGCCGGACAGGTCGACGTGGTAAAGCTGGACTTCGCCGACGCTTCAGGCATCGGGGCGACGGTGCGAGACGTGCTCCATCAGCATGGCCGGATCGACGTGTTGGTCAACAGCGCAGGTCGGACCCATGTAGGAGCGCTCGAGGAGACGACCGACGCCGAGCTGCGATCGCTGTTCGAGGTGCACCTCTTCGGCCCGGTTGCCCTCACCCGTGCCGTGCTTCCACACATGCGCTCCCGCGGTTCAGGTGGCAGACCCGTACGGCTGGCCCTGCGTCGAGGCGTCAGCCCGTGGCGCGCGACGTCGCGAACATCTCGTCGAGGGTCACGGGGTCGAGATTGCGCTCGGCGATGAGGGACTGGATCTGTCCGAACAGGGACAGGACGGTGGGGTGGTTCAGATGGCCGAGCACGATCGTGCCCGGGGTGAGGTACCGCTGGGCCAGGTTCATGAGCTGCTGGGGGCTGATCACCTCGGAGTCCCCGAAGCTCCCGTTCCACATCATGATGTTGGTGAAGCCAAGGTTGGCGGCGGTGTCGTTGATTCTTTCGTTGTAGTACCCGTAGGGCGGGCGGAACCATGGCCGGGCGGTGATGCCGAACTTGGTCTCGATCCACTCCTCGTTTCGATTGAGCTCGTCGGCGATAGCCGTGGTGGACAGGGGTCGCAGATCGGCATGGTCCCACGTGTGGTTGCCGATCTGGACCTGCTTGTCGGCGATGAGAGGCTGGAGGGTCTCTACGACCTGCGGGGTCCACAGCGGATCGTAGATACCGTTCGGATTGAACGTGATGTGGATTCCCGAGGTCAGGGCGAAGTCGACGTACTTGGCGATGCAGTCGCCGCAGTAGCCATCATCGATGGTGAGGGCGATCTGCTGAGCTCCGGCTGGCCCGTGCCACACCATGACAGGGGCGCCGGGTCGGGCGGGAGGGATCTGCCCCAAGGTGAGGGGTGGGCCCGCATCGGTGTCCGACAGGATCGGCGCCGGGGTGGCCACCGGGGTGAGCGGCTGCGGACGATGCTTGGCGGCCGTCTTGCCCTGGCTGAGCGCCCGGGCCCCGGTGGTGCAACCGGCCAGCGCCAGAGAGGCGCCGGTGGCCAGCAGGGTGAGAAACCGCCGCCTGTTCAGGTGCCCGTGCTGCGCGCACCCGAGACAGGGATGACGTGGATCGGACACGGGAGGCATGCTACGCCACCATGGGTCGCCGGCGGTGGGAATACCGGCGACGGCCTGCGGTGCACGTCTAGTGTGGCCTCCACATCCCAGCCTGGGTGTCTCACCAAGGATGCGCTCATGCCGCCCCGACACCAGCTCCGACGAAGCCGACGCAGCCGACGCCTCAGGCGGCTTCTCCGGACATTCGTCGGGTCAATCATCTTGGTGGCTCTGGTCGTCTGCGGCCTGTGGCTCGCCCAATCGACCTCCTCGAAGCCCCCGTCGACCGCGCCCTCGAGGGGGTCTCGCCCGGCCACGACCATCGGGGTGATCCCATCGACCTTTATGGTCCCGCCGACCGCCCTCATCGCCACCCTGCGCGGCCCGGCCCCCAGCTACGCCAGTGCCACCGCGGCGACGGCAACAGGAATGGTCCCGGCCACGTGGTCGGGGGCGACTCTGGGACTGCCCGTCATCGAGATAAGGCAGGGCCGGTGCCATGTCCGACTGCTGCAACGGCCGAACGGTCTGACCGCATGGATCGCCACCTCCGACGTCTCGCTGACTCACACCGACTATCACGTCGTCGTAGACCTTGCGGCCAAGCGCCTCTTCTTGTACCAGCGATCGAAGGTGGTGCTGCAGGCGCCGGCCGTGGTGGGGTCACCGCAGTACCCCACGCCGACTGGGCACTTCTTCGTGGCTCTCTTCGCCCAGGCACCGGACCCCACATACGGGCCCTTCGTCATCGTCACCTCGGCATTCGGTCCCACGATGACGGACTGGGAGCAGGGAGGCGATTCCATGATCGCCATCACCGGCCCACTCGGCACCGAGGCGGCTATCCACGACGGAGGGGCGTCGCTCTCCCGTGGGGGTATTCGCGTGGCTGACAGCGACATGGTCCGGCTTCGGGTACTACCGGCCGGAACTCCTGTCGATGTCGTGGCTACGCTCGTTCCGACCAAGCCGGAACGGCTTCACCGATCGGCGTCGGTGGGCTGAGAGCGGTCTTCCTGCCCGAGGCCGTTCGTCGTCGGGAATCGTGAGCACCCACCAGTCCGGACAGCACTAGCCATCGTCGATCATCGGCGGCATCCCTGAGCCGGCCGAGCCTTGACTTCGGTCAAAGCTCCGAGAGCCGGCGGGCCAGGAACCGTTGCTCCTGGTCAGTAGCGGCCATCCGCAGGGCGCGTTCGAACACCTCGCGGGCTTCGTCGTCGCGGCCGAGGCGTCGGAGCAGCTCGGCCCGGGTGGAATGGAAATAGCGGTACTCCCCGAGAGCAAGCGAGTCGATGAGCTCGAGCGCTTGTTCGGGCGCGCCTGACTCGGCGATGGCCACGGCTCGATTGAGGGCAACGACCGGCGAGCCGGTGAGACGTTCGAGACGTTCG
>DASXMT010000240.1:0-3331 GCA_036495505.1 Acidimicrobiales bacterium
CGGGCCTGTCCGTGTACGTGTAGTCGAGTTGGCTCAGGAAGAACGGGATCCATCCGAGCTCGTGCTCGACCGTTCCGACGCGCAGACCCGGGTTCCGTTCGAAGACACCCGAGAACAGCAGATCGGCCAGGGCCTGCCGCACCTGGAAGTCCTTGTTCACGAAGACTGACGGGGGGACGTGCTTCACATCCAGCGCGGCGGCGGAGGCCTTCGGGTCGGCGCGGTCCGTGCCCACGTGGAGGCTCAGGGGCATGCCGAGCTCGGCGGCGCAGGCCCAGAGCACATCGAGGTCCCGGCTGCGGTAGGGCCGCCACGGCGGTGGGGCGACGGTGATCAGCGCGCCGGCGAGGCCGAGCGCGTGGCAGCGACGGAGCTCGCGGGCGGCATTGTCCGGCTCATCGACATTCACCATGGCGATGCCCTTGAGGCGGCTGGCGTCGTGGGCGCAGAACTCGGCGATCCAGTCGTTGTAGATGCCCATGGCCGCGGTGACCACCTCGGTGGAGGGCACACCGAAGAGCACCAGCCCTTCGGAGGGATAGATGACCGTGCCCCACACGCCGTCCGACTCGTTGGCGGCGATGTAGGCAGCCGGGTCGTAGGCGGCGCTGGCCACTTCGTCGAACGTACCCGAGGTGCGCAGTTTGCCGGGATCGTTGTCGAAGCGCATGCCCGGCTGGATGCCGAGGAACGACATCGTCTTCCGTCCGTCGATGTACCACCAGTCCCCGTCGTCCTCACGCACCACCCGAGGCAAGCGCTCGTCAGGAGACCGAGCCGTCCAGAGGTCGGGTGGCTCAACGATGTGCGAGTCCGACGAGATGAGCCACGATGAGGGGAGCGCGCTCTCGGCGGTACGGATATCCGATTTCATCGACTTGGCTCCCTCTGTGCGACCGTCACCCCCGCGAGGCACGGCGAATCCCTCTCCCTGATCCCAGAAAACCATTCTGCCCTCCTTTTTGACCGCCGGGCCTTGATGCCGCCCGCTCGGTCAGCGAGATGGGGATGCACGAGCTGGGATTGATGAAGGGCGACGCCGGCTCATGCCCCGGGCGCTCGGTCGCAGGTACCACGTTCCTGTCTGGACCGGATCAGCGCCGGCCCCCCGAGGTCAGCTCTTGACCGGCACCCGGCCGACGCCGCCTGCGTAGGGCGGCCCCATGTTGCACACGGCCGGTCCGAAGCTACCCACCAGGCCGAAATGATTGGTGGGCGAGAACTTGTAGGACAGGCCCAGGAATTCCTTGCTGGTGATGCCCTCCAACGCCTTCTTGATGGCAGCCGGTGAGGTCGAGTGGTACTTGGTGATGGCGTAGTTCAAGAGCTCGAGCGGGATGCTGTCGGTAGCCAGGGACGTCAGGTAGTTGACGAAAGCGGGATAGTCGGTTCCCTTGGCGTACGCCGCCATCAGCTGGTTCTGGACGGGAGTGAACGTCTGGGTCGCCGTGTCGGCGCAGTTGTAGTAGTACGCGCTGGCCTTTGACGTGAGCGTCCCCATCGAATCGAAGCCGCTGTACCAGGCTCCGGCCGAGGCCAGGATGGTGGGGGACCAGTTCGCCGACAGGACGGCCTGCCAGATGGGCCCGTATCCCTCGCCCGCCGTCACCACCAGCAACTGGGCGCCGGAGCCCTTCAGCTTGGTGATCGCCGCGCTGTTGTCCACCGAATTCGGGGTGATATTGACCGTCGTGACCTTGGCGTCCTTGACCTCTTTTTTGACTCCGGCCTCGATCTGGTTCGCGAACACCGTGTCGTAGGGGATCCCGTCGTTCAGGATCCCCACGTTCTTGAACCCCTTCTGCTTGATCCAGTTGATGGCGGCCACCCCCGTCTGCTCCAAGGACGGGTTGGGACTGAAGAGGTACGGGTACTGCTGGGCCAGCTGTGCCGGTGTCAGCGTGTTGGTGAGCTCCAGGTTGGCGACCACCGGCATCTTGGCCTTCGTCCACACGGCCAGCTGTTGACCGGCGGCCGCCGGGTTGTAGCTCGCAGTGATGATGGCGGCATCCTTGTTGGCCACCATCTGATTGGCGACCTGGACGGCGTTGGTCACGTCGCTGGCGTCGTTCTCGATGTCCAGCTTCACCTGGTGGCCATCGATGCCGTTGGGGTGCATCATGTCGAACTGCTCGAGGGCGATCCCGGTCTGGATCTTGGTGAGGATCCCATAGGAGGCGAGAGCGCCGCTGGTGGGTGCCGAGATACCCAAGGTGATCGGTCCACTGGGAATGGGCGGGTAGCCCGAGCTGGCGCCGGCCACGGCCGTGGGCCCGACCACGGCCAGCATCCCGGCACAGACCACGACAGCGACGGCAACCGACAGGTGCTTCCTCACAACAAGACCCCCCCGAGTAGTGCTCTGCCTACCCATTGTGTTCCCGGTCTCGATCGAGGTCAACAGGCATGGTCGGCGCTTCGCCGCCGAGGCCTTCCCGGCAATGAATTGCCGCAGACCTTCGAGGCGTTCGATCCGACCCGGCGGGTCAGGCCCTGGTCCGCGCTTCACGCTCCGCATCGGGGCCGGACTGGAGGAGGATGGGCAGCGCCACGGTGAAGATGACCACAGCCGCCACCTGGGGCCACAGCACGCCGTAGCGGACCAGGAAGGCGCCGAAGATGGCGCTGGCCGCGAAGATGCCGATCGAGGTGGCCCGCCTGCCGGCATGGTGGTTGTCGCCCCCGCCCAGGCGGGTGTCGGTGATCAGCCCGGTCATGGTCAGGGTCATCACGTTGGTGGCCAGGTCGGGGATGCCCCACCGCCGCACGCCGGCGTTCTGGATGCCCATCCCGAAGGCCAGGATGCCTATGACCACGAAGCGGGCTTCGCCGTGGTACTGGGGATGGACGATCAGGGTGGCCACCACTGCGCCGACCAGCACGACCCACTCGACGGCGAAGGCGATGCGATGGCTGCCCCACGCCGCCGGCAACCTGACCAGGCGGCCCCCGACCACCGCGCCCACGGCGAATGTGCCCAGGGCGACGACATAGGGGAGCACGGGCAGGCTGGTCCCCGTGCCTCGGGTCCCGATGGAGAAGGCCAGGTACACCAGGTTGCCCGTCATGATCTCGGCGAAGACCTGACCCATGCCCAGGAAGCAGGCGGCATCGAGCATGCCGCAGATGCAGGTGATCAGGTAGATCCCCGCTATGAGGGGCGGCAGCCGGAGCGCCGGTGCCCCCACCGCTCCGATGCCCCACGTGGTCACGCCGGTGCCGCCTCGGTCACGCCGGTGCCCCCTCGCTGACAGGTTGGTTGGTCGAGGCCAGCGACGGCGCGGATCATGGCAGTGAGGAGGAGAACGAGCACCGCCGAGAGGGACGCTAT
>DASXMT010000241.1:0-4571 GCA_036495505.1 Acidimicrobiales bacterium
GAAGCCTGGGCCACCGACCTTACCAACCCTCCCAACGGCGGGCAGTTCGATGAGTCCAGTCAAGGTACATCTGCACCAATCAACGTGACCGGGTTGACGAATGGGGATCTCTATTCCTTCGCTGTCGTCAACGTCATCCAGGTCGGGGACACCGTCAACGGCAGTGCGCCGTCCGCACCATCCAATACCGTCACCCCCGCGGGTCCGCCCGGTGCCCCGACCATCGGCAAGGCCACACCTGGCAATGGCCAGGCCACCGTCGCCTTCACCGCGCCGGGCAGCAATGGCGGTCAACCCATCATTGACTACACCGTCACGGCCAAAGATGAGACCGACCCGGCCCAGGGTGGTCAGACGGCGTCTGGATCGGCCAGTCCCATCACCGTACGGGGCTTGAGCAATGGGCACAGCTACACGTTCTCCGTCATCGCCATTAACGACGCAGGGAAGAGCGCCCCTTCGAGCGGCTCCAATCCGGTCGTCCCCGCCGGTCCGCCGAAATCCACACCAGGCGCGCCGACGAAGTTGGAAGCCACCGCCAGCGACGGCAAGGTCACGGTATCGTTCGCTGCCCCAGAGAATACGGGGGGCTCGCCTATCCTCGGTTACACGGTGACGGCGACGGACCTGACTGAACCGTCGCGCGGGGGTCAGAGCGCAGCCGGCACCACCAGTCCAATAGCGATTACGGATCTCACCAACAATGATCAGTACACCTTTAGAGTGACGGCGACCAATGACCTCGGTACTGGCCCCGCATCCGCCAATTCCAACACCGTCGTTCCGAAGCGGGCCGAATAGTCGGCTGTGGGTGCCGAGAACCCTGTAGGTGCCAAAACCCCGTCTGCCCAGCTCAGGCGACCATCCGGTATTCGTGGATGAGCCCGCCCAGGCGGTCCGCTCTTCGTAGCCTGGCGGCGTGCACTCCGCCGACGATCGGGGGCTTGGCATGGGAGGCGGTGGGGGGTCGCTGGTCGAGGGAACGGTGGGGGCGATGGCCGTTGTAGGGCCATGACAATGGCACTGGGCGCCGCGGTGCTCGGTTGGCTACGTTCGTGCCTACCGGGTCCGGGGTTCCCGGGAGAACGCAGGTAGGGCAGGCCGTGATGAGCAGTATGGGCTTCGAGCCCGAAGTTGTAGTTGGCCGCCCCTGCGACTGGCCCGGTTGTGCTGCGAGCACGTATCCGTAGTTGTCGTTCGCCCGTCTGTCTCCCACCCACACGATGACGAGAGGAGAGGGTATGCGTTCGATCGGACTCGACGTCCATCGCGACTTTTGCGAGGTGGCGATCTGCGAAAAGGGGAAGGTCGCCCGACATCCGCGGGTGCCAGCACGCCGGGAAGCGTTGGTGGCACTTGCCTCATCGCCTCGACCGACCGACCAGGTCGGGCTCGAAGCCACGGGTAACGCTCTTGTCATCGCCCGTCTCATCGAGCCACACGTGGCTCGTGTTGCCGTCGCCAACGCAGCAGTGACAAAGACCATCGGTGCCACTTCTTTCAAAGCCCGCGCCTGGCCGGGAAAGCCTCCCTGGCACGACCGAATTTACTTGTGGAAAGGGGGTGGTCTAAGCGTTGGGACCTCCCCGAGTGGACTGGGCCACCGTGTAGCCCGATTGGACCGTCTCAATGCCAACGAGGCGGCTGGCTGGCAGACCATGTTCAACGCCTGGTGGGTTGACCCCACAGTCGCTGCAGTCTGAGATGAAGCGCGCCTCAGCTCAGTCCTCGACGCGTCGGAGCTGGCGTCCAGACACCCCGCTCATCAGGGACAACACGGCAAGGGTCGTGCTTGGACCACAGCTTCCATTCTGGAGGGGTCATGGCATGGAATGTCACCGCCAAAACTTCGTACTCGGTGAGGTGCCTGATAAGCGCCAGCGACCGCACCCATTCGATCGTCGAGACATCCTCGACGGTGTTTCCTTTAACCACCGAGGTACGCCGTGATTCGGCCACTTCTGCCGCTACCCAAGAATCACAATGACGATCAGCCGCCCATTCGAGCCCGCTTCGAGGGAAGGCCCCTCCGGGTCATGATCGATCGCCACACGACTCTGAACGGGGACGCATTGGACGTGCTAGACGCATTGTCGATGCTACCACAAATCGAGCTATGGGCAACGACCGACGAAGGAGGCCGATGGCTCGAGATTGATTGGGGGGTGGAACACAACGATCACATCGCGGTCCGACTACATAGTCCATCCCATTCCGCACTCTCGACGACTGGCACCCACCGCCAGACTGATCTGAACACCTTTTGCGAATGCTGGGCGACGTTGTCGCCCAGCATTCTCGCGCCCGAGGACTTGTCGCGATCCCAGTGACGGTCCGCATTCGGCGGTGGGTCGCTCCCCAGGACCGCCAAGCCGGCGAATCGATCGAAAACAGCGCCAATTCTGCTGGCCTGGAGCTAACTTGTGAACCCGAGTTCCGCTAACTCGTGGACCACCCCGACTTTGCGGACGGGACGGTCGACGCCTTGGACCCGGTGGCGAACGACCGTCTGCTCGCCCGGACTATTCGAGGTGCCCAACTGGCGCTCTACTCCCATGCCGGGCACGGCTTCCTCTTCCAGGACCTCGCATCATTCGTGCCTCGCGTCGAGCAGTTCATCCGGTCGTCCTAATGCCGACCGGTCGTCCTCATTCCGACGTTGGCCGTCGCTGGGACAGGACCCTTGGCGCTACGAGTCGGCCGCCTGGAGCATTGACTGCACGTCGTCCCAGCCAACGGCCACTGTTTCGCCGATCACCCGGCCCGAGGGGCTGTCGACGAGGACGAAGGTCGGATACCCGAGGACCTGGTAGTCGAGCCAGGCCTCGTCGCTCATGACGACCGGAACCCCCGAGACACGTGCCGCTGCGGCACTCACTGCGCCCAGTGACTCCTTCTCGGGCCCCTTGGTGACCACGACCCGGGCGAGATCGGCGCTCGCAGCCAGCGCAGCCGGATCACCGATCCCCTGCCAGAACGGCTGGCAGCCCAGGCAGTCGACGGACAGGAAAACGATGAGCACCGGACCGGGATGACTCAGGACGAACACTTCGATCGAACGCCCGGATGGATCGACTCCGGCGAGGTCGTGAGCAGGCCTGTCGGCCGCGGCCGGTCCCGTGGGGATGGCCCGAAGCCCTGAGATCTCCATGCCGCTGGCCGGCCGGGGAGGACCAGGAGCCCGTGTTGAAGATCCGGAGGACCCGGACGGAGGCTCGTCGAATAGGCCGAGATCCGAGGTCTGTTGCCCTACTCGCTTGAGGGCTCGGTCTCCACGACCTCCACTGCGTCTCCATGGCCACACCACCGGCAGGTCACCTCCTCCACGCGCTCGTCGAGCACGTTCTCTTCCTCAACCGTGAGCTCGCCACCCACCGAGTAGTGGTGAAACGCCTTCGTGCGACGGCTGGTCACCACATCGAAGCGGGTGAGGTTTCCACATGCTGAGCACCGGTAGCGAACGGGTGTCTCGGTATTCGAAGTGTCGATCGTCACGCAGCCCAGGGTAATCGGCCGGGCGAGGTCGGCTGGTCCCCGGAATCCGAACACCCGTTCGATACCATGCCGAAATGGCGTTGGCCGTACAGACATCGTTCGAGGAGTTGGGCACTTCCCTCAGCCAGGTGACCTTCGTCGTACTCGACGTGGAGACCACCGGCGGCTCCCCGGCGTCGTCGTCCCTGACCGAGGTGGCAGCAGCCCGCTACCGGGGCGGCGAGCTCCTGGGTACCTACCAGACCCTGGTCCGACCGGATGAACGCATCCCGCCGTTCATCACCGCCCTCACCGGCATCAGCGACGCCATGGTGGTCGACGCCCCGCCCATCGGCGCCATGCTCCCGTCTTTCCTGGAGTTCGTGGGCGGAGCCGTCGTGGTCGGGCACAACATCCGCTTCGACCTGGGGTTCTTGAACCACGCCCTCGTCTCGACCGGTCGTGATCCTATCGCCAACCCCAGTGTCGACACCCTCGCCCTCGCCCGGCGCCTGGTCCGGGACATGGTGCCGAACTGCAAGCTGGGCACGCTGGCCGCCGTCCTCCGCCTGCCGAATCAGCCCTCCCACCGGGCTCTCAACGACGTCCTGGCCACCGGGGACCTGCTCCACGCCCTACTGGAACGGGCCGGCTCCTATGGCATCGTCGGGCTCGAGGAGCTACTCGACCTCCCCCGCCTGGTGGGTCATCCTCAGGCGGCCAAGCTGCGCCTGACCACCCGACTCCCCCACCGCCCCGGCGTCTACTGGTTCACCGATGGTGCCGGGCACGTGCTCTATGTGGGCAAGGCCACCGACATCCAGTCCCGGGTGCGCTCGTACTTCACCGGGGATCGGCGGCCGAAGGTCGGCCGCCTCTTGCGCCAGCTCTACGCCATCCACCACCGGGTCTGTCCGGGTCCGTTCACCGCTTCGGTGCTCGAGGGCCGCATGATCCGGGCCTGGAACCCGCCGTACAACCGCCAGGGTAGGGCTCGACGGCCGCGGTCAGTTGCGCTGCTGGGGCTGGCTGCTGGCAGGTCGGCAGGTGGACCAGGAGGGGCAGGGCGAACGCGACGGGGCGGCCGGGGGCGAGGG
>DASXMT010000242.1:0-9340 GCA_036495505.1 Acidimicrobiales bacterium
TGCCCACAGGTAGGCCACAGCACTGGACACCAGGAGCGCCATGAGCATGGGACGGACCCAACGCGGGTCGTCGGGCCGGCCCTGGACGAACCTGCGCACCCAGCTCCGGTGCGTGGACCGAGGGGGCTCCGACTCGGTGTCCGGAGTCATGGGCTCGAGCAGCGTGGTCATCGCCACCACCCCCCGATCCGGCCGAGCATGCGCGGCCGAGGGGCTTCCGCCCCACTCATTTCGGTGTGGCTGTGGATCATGGGTGCCACTTTGAGCAACCCGGACGCGGATCGGCTGGGACCTTGCTGAGCGCCACCTGTGAATCCCAGCGCAACCCCGGTCCCGCCAACTCGCACATGGGCTAGAACGTCCAGTTCGCTCCGAACGCGGCAGTCACTGCCGCTCGAGGGGAGTGGCCGGCGTTACTGAGGATGTGCGTTACTGAGGATGTGCGTTACTGAGGATGTGCGTTACTTCAGTTGCTTGTCCTGTGCGAGGGCGGCATTCGAAAGGGTCTGTTGCTGCTCGGCCGTCAGGGGTGTCGCAGCCGTCGGGGCGGTCGTAGATGTACTGGACGAGGCGGGCACGTTGATGTCGATGGCCACGACCGACAGGATCTTGGCTCGCTGCCAGACGATCGCATAGGTCGTCTGGCTGGTGGCTCGTTCGAATGCGGTAGGTCCCAGCGCTGTCGGCGGCGTCTGGGACGTGGGCAGTGTTTTCGCTTTCCTTTGTCCGGACAGCGTGGTCGCAGCAACCTTGGTCGAATTGCATGCGAGGACCTCCGCGATCAGTCCCGTCTGGCTGGCACCGTCCTCATAGGCTGCTTCGGCTCCCTTCGGACAGCCGGCCTGTCCGGTCTTGGAGCTACCCGTCGCCTTTTGAGCAACCTTCGGGAATCCCAGTGCCTTTGCCGTTGATGCCGGCAAAAGACCGGTGATCGGCCTCGACGCGACCGAGCTGGGGGAGGCGTCCGCGGCAGATGCTCCGATCGACACACTGGCAATGGACAACGCGCCCAGTGCGGATGCAGCAATGACAAGTCTTCCTCGGGTGAACATCGACAACCTTTCGGGTACGGCTCTATCGCCGCCCATTGACACCGATCCCTCCGTCTGAGGGGACCTCAACTGTCTCGGCAAGGAGGTCACCACCCTGATCGGTACGAGACCGCCGCCCGGGGCTCCCTGACCACCCTGATGGAGCCCACTTGCGGGTAGGTTCCGCCGACACGCTATCGGCCCTGGCCGCAACAATGGCTACGGGGAGGTCGCGGTCGGTAGCGAAGTGCGTAGCGAGCGGCGCTCGGCCGTTTGGCCACCTACGTGGGCACCGAGCCGCCGCACGCCACCTAAGCAGGCACGTAGCCGCTTGCGGGCCACCTAGGTAGGCAAGGCCGCGCAGGCGAGGTCAGCTGGCCGGGCTGAGAACAACCTCAGGCGGACCCGTGTTCCAGCTGACATTTCCGGTTCAGGCTGCGCGAGTCAGGTCCAGGCTCCGCGAGCTCGAGCGCAGCAAATCGCCGCACGGGGGCACCAAGCGAGGATCTCTTGCGAGCGTCGACGTGCAACTGTCGCAGCTCCCCGCTCACCTCCCGGAGTGAGATGGCGGCCGCGGCGCACGCCCCTACCACAACGAAGCCGGAGAGAGCCGCCATGCCCAGTGCCGTTGCGGCGCGATCTTTCAACTTCGTCCCTGACTTACGTTCGCTCATCTGACGTCGGTTCCTCTCCTGGTTACGCTGTTGGCGCCGGGGTCCAGGCATGCTGGCCGCCGGACTCCTGAGTTGCACCACTCCGTTTCCAAAGTTCGTTTTCAAAGTGAACGGTCAGCCTGAGTGCCACCTGAGCGCGCGCCTCATGCCGGCACCGAAGCCCAATCCGAAGCACGGCGGCACCGGCAGATCATCCACAGGGGGTTCACAGGCGGCCCACATCTGACGCATAGTTGGCGTTGCGATGGTGTGGTCTGGGAGGTGGTTGGCGTGACGGTTCAGGCTGGACAACGGATTCTGGTGGTGGACGACGAACCGTCGATCGTCGACTCGGTCGCCACCTCGCTGCGCTACGAGGGATTCGAGGTGGACGAGGCCACCAACGGGCGAGCGGCGCTTGCCGCCGCCCAGGAGCGGCCGCCGGACCTCATCGTGCTGGACGTGATGCTCCCCGACCTGGACGGGTTCGAAGTCACCCGTCGGCTTCGAGGGGACGCCATCCGGGTCCCGATCCTCTTCCTCACCGCCCGCGACGCGCTCGAGGACCGGGTGGCGGGCCTCACCATCGGCGGGGACGACTATGTGACCAAGCCCTTCGCACTGGCCGAGATCATCGCTCGAGTCCGGGCCATCCTCCGCCGGTCACAGGGCGAGTCGGGCGACGACGGCATGCTGCGGTTCGCCGACATCGAGATGGACGAGGGCGCCCACGAGGTCCGACGAGCGGGCAACCTCATTCATCTCACCGCCACCGAATTCTCCCTGCTGCGGTTCTTCTTGTTGAACCCGCGCATCGTCCTGTCCAAATCGCAGATCCTCGACTACGTCTGGCACTACGACTTCGGCGGCGATGCAAGCGTGGTGGAAACCTACGTGAGCTACCTGCGCAAGAAGCTCGAGTCCTATGGTCCACCGCTGATCCACACGCTGCGTCTGGTCGGGTACGTGCTCAAAGAAGAACGGTAACGGCCCCAATGTCCCTGCGGATCCGCCTCCTCCTCGCCGTCGGGGCGGTCGCGCTGATCGCCCTCCTGGCCGCGGATGTGGCCACGTACTCGGCGCTGCGCTCGTTTCTGTTCACTCAGATCGACCAGAGCCTCGTGGTGCACCAGCCGCCCGCCAACGCCGATGGGGCCGGAGCGACGCCGGGCACGTTCCCGCTGAACCCGTCGGGGACGTCTCATGAGTTCTCCCCGAGGAGTCCCATCCTGGGCGGGTTCCGCGAGGTCCGAACATCCTCGGGTGTGGTCATCAAGAGCTCGATCACATATGCCCAGGAGAACGGGCGCTCGTATTCGCCGCGCCTCCCCAACCAGATCACTGGTTTCACCGTCCAGCCTGATGGGATTCGCGCCGTGTACTTCACCACCCAGGCCGTCCAATCCGGTGGACCGTCCTTCCGGGTACGAGCCTCGCAACTCAGTGACGGCAATGTGATCATCGTCGCCGCACCCCTCGATGCCACCAACAACACCCTCAACCGCCTCCTGGTCATCGAGCTGATCGTGACCGGGGCGGCGCTCCTTGCCGCCGTGCTGTTGGGCTGGTGGTTGGTGCGGGTCGGCCTCCGCCCGCTGGAGGAGGTCGAACGGACGGCCGAGTCGATCGCCGAAGGCGAGCTCGACAACCGGGTGCCCGGGGAGAACACCAAGACCGAAGTGGGGCGGATGGCCCGGACCATCAACATCATGTTGACCCGCATCCAGCGCGCCTTTGCCGAACGCGACGCCACCGAGGCCGAGCTGCGCACGTCGGAGGGCCGGCTCCGCCAGTTCGTGGCCGACGCGTCGCATGAGCTCCGCACGCCTGTCTCGGCCGTGTCCGCCTATGCCGAGATGTACCAGTTGGGCATGGCCAGGTCGGGCCCCGAGCTCGACCGGGCCATGAGCGGAATCAGCCTGGAATCGGCCCGCATGGGACATCTGGTCGAAGACCTCCTGACCCTGGCCCGGCTGGACGAGGGACTCCCCTTGGAGCAGAAACCGGTGGAGCTGGTGAAACTCAGTGCGGACGCCGTCCATACCGCGGCCGCAGTCGGACCCGACTGGCCCGTTCGGCTCGAAGCAGCCCGTCCCCTCGAAGTGAGGGGCGATCCCTTGCGGCTCCGCCAGGTTCTGGACAACCTGTTGTCCAACGTCCGGGCCCACACCCCCATCGGGACGACCACGGTCGTGCGGGTGAGCCAGACCGAGGACGAGGCCATCGTCGAGGTGACCGACAGCGGCCCCGGTCTCGATGACGAGCAGCGATCCCGTGTCTTCGAGCGCTTCTACCGGGCCGACCCGTCACGCTCACGGCTCAGGGGCGGTGCCGGCCTGGGCCTGTCGATCGTCAATGCCATCGTCACCGCACACGGGGGCACGGTGCGTGCCGCCTCCCTTCCGGGACAGGGGGCCTCGTTCTCCGTCCATCTGCCCCTCTCTCACGACGATTCCGGCCCTCCCCTCGACTCCGCCATCGAAGTGGAAAGCGGCGCCGAGAACAGCGGCTGATCAGCCCCGGCTCCTTTCGATTCACCGGGCTGCCCTCGATTCACACCGGGTTCTCCCTGATTCACACCGGGTTCACAGGTTCTCGGGGGCTGGTGACAAGCTTGCCCCAGCACAATCGCTGCATGGCGATCGCTGAAACCGTCATCCCGACCCAGCTGGGACGGTCCCTGCCGCCCGACATCGAGATCGTGATACCGGTGTACAACGAGGAAGCGGTGCTCGAGGCCAACGTCCGCACGCTTCGGGCCTACTTGGACAAGCAATTCCCATTCACGGCCCTCGTCTCCATCGCCGACAACGCCAGCACCGACCGCACCTGGCCGATCGCCGCGGCAGTGGCTGCGACGACGCCGGGAGTCCAGGCCTTTCGGCTCGGTGACAAGGGGAGGGGACGGGCCCTCCGGGCCGTGTGGACGGTCAGCCAAGCCGAGGTCGTCGCCTACATGGACGTCGACCTGGCCACCGACCTGGATGCCCTGTTGCCGCTGGTCGCTCCCCTACTGTCCGGGCACAGCGACCTGGCCATCGGCACCCGGCTGGCGCCCGGCGCCCGGGTGGTCAGGGGCACGAAGCGGGAGCTCATCTCCCGTTGCTACAACGTGCTCATCCGGGCGCTGCTTCGCAACCGGTTCACCGACGCGCAGTGTGGGTTCAAGGCTGCTCGGGCCGAGGTGGCCCGAGATCTGCTCCCCACGGTGAGCAACGAGGAATGGTTCTTCGACACCGAGCTCCTGGTGCGGGCGGAACGCAGCGGGATGCGCATCCACGAGGTCCCCGTCGACTGGGTCGACGACCTCGACTCTCGGGTGGACGTTGTCCGCACCGCGCTCGAAGACCTTCGGGGGGTCTGCCGGCTCCTGTCCGAATTCGCCGTGGGCCGCGGTCGGGACCGGAACCAATCGGTGCCCGGCCATCCGATGGCCGGCACCCAGCTGGCTCGATTCGCCAGCATCGGTGTCATCAGCACCATCGTCGATCTCGGACTGTTCCTCCTCTTACGGCCGCTGCTTGGCCCGATGGGGGCCAATGCCGTCGCCCTGGCGCTCTGCAGCATCGCCAACATGGTGGCCAACGGTCGGATCACTTTTTCCGATCGGGCCCCATTCCGACGACGGGACCAGTTGCTCGGCGGCCTGGCCGTCTTCGCGACCAGCCTTGTTCTCACCAGCCTGGCCCTCCTGGCTGTGGCCGGGATCGGCGAAACATCGGTCACCTCGGACCTGATCGCCATCGTCGTGGCCAACGGCGCCGCCGCAATGGTCCGGTTCGTACTCCTACGGGCCTGGGTCTTTCGGAAGAACCGCCACCCGCTCGGCCACCGCTGAGTCCAGCCTGCGGGGCAGTCGGTCATCGCTTGAGATCGCCGCTCGGAAGGGCTCACGAAAGGGAACGCGCCAGCGAGGGAGCCAGCCCGGGAGGGAGTTGAGGGCACTGAGCGGTGGGCCGGTTGGCCACCGGTCACGACTACGACGTTGCCGCTTTGGCAGGACGAACAGATGACCGGCCGGGGTTCCGGTGCCCGCGAGCCACGCTCACTTGTGCCTTCGAGGGCGCTCGCTTGCCAGCCCCATGCGAAGGGCCCCATGCATAAAGGTTAGAAACGGTGGTTCAGCTACCGGGGGGACGGCGCCGAGCCCGTCGGTCAGCGCGGGGGCCGAGCTGACGACACTGTTCCGGGTGCCGCGTGCACTATTCTGGGTGCCGCTTGCACTGTTCTGGGTGCCGCTGGTCGCACCCGCCACACCAAAGCTGCCAGCACCGTGGCGACGCAGGTCACGACCATGCCCAGTGCCCACCCAGATCCGACATCGGTTCCGGATCCCAGGGCGTGGGCCACGGCCACGGGCCACAGTGCCCAGGTGGACCAGTGCACCACCCGCCAGGCGCGCCGGCCGATATGCCGCCGCAACAGACTGGTGGCCGTGACTGCGATGAGCAGGTCGAGGGCCAGCGCCCCCATGCCCACCCAGATGGGCCGGTACGTCGACTGGAAGGGTATGACCACCCCGAACCAGCTGAGCCCGATCCAATTGTCGACGAGCGCCGTGAGGATGTGGACGCCGATGAAACAGACGGCCAGTAGCGACACGTTGCGATGGAGCCCGGCGGTCACGATGCGGGGCCAGCGGGTGGAACCCCAGCGCTTCACCCCGACCACGCCCAGCGCAAGAGTGACCGAGAGAAGGACCAGGGCTACGAGGCCACTGCCCCGCATCAGGTACCAGACGAACGCGGGAGTGCCCGCGGCGGCCATCATGGCGTCAGCGCGTCGACGCCACCAGGGCGGGCATCGCTGGGCCAACCGCCCATGCTCATCGAGAACCCCGCGGTGGTGACGAGCCTGGCCGCGAAACCGCCCTCGTCCAGCCACTGCGGGGCTTTGGTGCCGAGGATCACCGACGCCGTCGAAGCGATATTGGCTTCCAAGCAGCTGGAGGCGGCCACAGAAACCGTTCGCCAGCAGGTCTCCGCCGGCGCACCGGTCGCCGGGTCTATCAGATGGTGCATCGTCTGGCCGCCCCGCGACCATCGCCGGGCGGCGGTGCCCGATGAGGCCAACCCGCCATGACGGATGGCCACCGTGACTCCGGGCTCCCCGGCGGGTGCGTCGTGGCGATCGGTGACACGGACCACCCAACCGTCGGGCGGTGGCGGCCCGGCCACGGCCAGATCGCCACCGAGGTTTACCAGAACGCCCGTCCGGGTGGCCGCCGCTGCAGCCCGGGCCGTCCGATCGGCACAGCCCGCCTTGGCCGTCGCTCCGAGATCGATGCGGACACCGGGCGGCAGGGTCACGGTCCTTTCTCCGCGATCGATCCTGACACGACGCCACCCAGGGACTCGCTGGTAGCGAACCTTGAGTGCCGCCCCTTCTGATGACACTTCGGAGAAGTCACGGTCGTAGCCGCAGCGCTCGAGGGCGTGGCCGATGGTGGGATCGACGATCCCGTTGGTCATCTGTGCAGCCTGGAGGGATTCCTCGATGGCCACGAAGAGCGGCCAGGACACCTTGACCGGTCGACCTGTTGAGGCATTGAGCTGGGTCAGCTCGCTGTCCTCTCGAAATCGGCTGGCGGCGACATCCAGCGCGGCGACCTGGGCCCGAACCAGGTCGGTTGCCTGCTCGAGCGCACCGGGCTCGTCCACCACGACCTCGATGGTGGTCCCGATGGCCTGGAATCTCGCACTCTGTTCTCGTCTGTGTTCTGGTCTGTCTGTTTGCATCATGACGCTCCCGAGGTGGTGACGCTCTTGCCTGAGGAGGACGTGGGCGCGGTGACCCCGGAGGACGATGCATGTGACGAGGATGTATCCGACGAGGAATTGGTTGCCGACGTGCCGGATGACGTTCCTGACGACGTCGTTGCCGACTGGGCGGTACCGGACGACGTGGTCACCTGGGCGGTCGCCGGGGTCGCCGCGGGTGACGAGTTCGCTGCGGCCAACCCGGCAGTCCCGGCGGTCACGGCCATGGCCACCCCGGCGATGCCCGCAGTGATGCGTTTGACTCGCCGCCGGGCTCGCTGCCGACGGGTGACGGCGTCGCTGGGGCTGGGAACGGCTTCTCGAATGGGGTTCTCGTGCATGGGGACCAGCGTGGACGTCCGCCTTTGGTGCACCCTGGATGGCCGGTGTGTGGCCGCTGTGAATTGCAGATCCAGTTGCATACCGTATGCAACTAGTTCTACGGTCACCACGGTGAACCGGACCCATGCCGTGGAACGGATCGAGCACGCCATCGGTGAGCTGATCCGCTTGTCCTCGTCGCAACGGGTGCACGCCGAGCGCCTACGGGCCACCGGGCTCCGCATCTCGAGCACCGAGTTCCGATTCCTTCGTACGATCGGTAGTTACGACCCACTCTCGGTGTCCCGGATCGCTGTCATTCTCGGGGTCAGCCAGCCCACGGCCAGTAGAACCCTCCGGAATCTCGAAACACAGGGACTGGTATCACGAGCGTCGGTAGCGTCCGACGGCCGAGTGGCCGCGTACGGGATCACGGAACGGGGACGCGGTGTCCAGCGCCAGCTAGAGGATCACATGCACGAACAGCTGATCAATGCCCTCAGGGACGTCCCCGACGACAAGCGCACTGAGCTGGCCCGACAGCTGGAGGACCTGGTCGGTCGCCTGAAAAACGCTCCGGCACCCACGTCGGCGGCGCTGGCGACGACGCCCCCGACTTCGGCATCACGGATTGCGACGCAATGAGCCAATCAACGGCAATGAGCCAATTAAAAGGGAGAGTGGGCTGATGGGACGTCTCGATGGCCGGACTGCAGTCATCACCGGCGCGGGTGACGGCATCGGTGAGGGGATCGCCCGCCGGTTCGCCGCCGAGGGGGCGGGAGTCCTCGTGGCCGACATCAACGAGTCTGCGACCCACCGGGTTGCCGAGGCCCTCGACGCTGAGTTCGGTGCTGACGCCCTTCCGATCACCACCGACGTCCGGGACAAGGCCGAAGTCCTGGCCATGATCGCCACCGCGGCCGAGCACTTCGGCACCATCGACGTCCTGGTCAACAACGCATGGGGCGGCGGCGCGCTCAGTCGGGTCGAGCACAAGACCGACTATCTCCTCGCCCAGGGGATGAACGTGGCTTACTACGGGCCCTTCTGGGCGATGCAAGCAGCATTCCCGTTGATGCGTGAGCAGGGGCGGGGAAACATCATCAACTTGTGCTCGTTGAACGGCGTCAACGCTCACATCGGCACGCTCGAGTACAACTGCGCCAAAGAAGCGTTGCGGACGTTGACACGAACGGCGGCACGGGAGTGGGCGCAGTACGGCATCATCGCCAATGTCATCTGCCCCGGGGCTAAGAGCGCCGCTTTCCGTGCCGTCGCCGCTGAGCACCCCGAGATCGCCACCATGGCCGACGAGATGAACCCGATGGGACGGCTCGGCGATCCCGAGGCGGACATCGCACCGGTCGCTCTGTTTTTGGCCAGCGACGATGCCAGGTATCTCACCGGCAACACGCTGTTCGTGGACGGCGGCAACCACATCAACGGCGTCTCGTGGAACCCCGAGCTCCCCGAGGATCCACCGGAAGCACGACGGTGAAGGGTCGACGATGAAGTGTCGACGGTGAAGGGTCGACAGGTGCGAAGGTCGACCACGGCGAAGGGTCGACAGGGA